>JAFZVW010000029.1 GCA_017617635.1 Bacteroidaceae bacterium
TCCACACATAATCCTAAGCGTTTCTTGAAAATCTGGTCCAACCAAATGCGTGTTGAGCGGCCATTTCCTTCCATAAAGGGATGTGCCACGTTCATCTCTACGTATTTATTTGCTATCTCATCAAAAGTCGTCTCTGGCATAGCCTCGATGATAGCCAAATTCTTCATCAAATATTCTGCTCGGCAAAACAGCGTGCCATCCTTCCAAATGGTCTTCTTGCGAATCTGTCCGGCAAAGTCGTAGAGACCACCAAAAATATAAGCATGTATCTGCTGTATGGCTTTAACAGTACCAACATCCTCGTCAGCCACCAGATTGCCTTCTATAAATGTGTATGCTTTCTTCTTACTTCGTCCATCTATGCTGTTTTCGCTGTATTTAAACCAATCGAGAAAGGCCATCGCCTGTTTGTTGCGAATAGATTTTGCCAATATTTCCACTCCTTCGCTGTCAAGCACATCAGTCAGACGTCTTTTCCCATCTGGAGCCAATAATTTCAACTGGTTAGTGACACTAACCACTTCACTTCCCTCCTTTTTCAATTTCGTTTTTAGATACTTCCAGTAGTTGCGGCTCGTCTCATACTCATCTTGCTCGTTGATAGCACCTACGATATCCAGAACGGAGAACCACCAATGATTGTGTTCCTCGTCCCATACGGCACGTACCTTTCGGTCTTTATAGAAACGGATAGATATCTTACTCATATTTATTCAAATACTTGTCGTAATATTGCTTGTTTCAACGAGTCAACCTTGGATTTGAGAGAGTCGAGGGTTTCAACGATGGATTGCTGCTTATCAATAGTAGATGGTAGATTGATTATGATGCCATTCAATGCTTTCTGCGTCAGCTTTGGTTGTACGTATGCCGTTGTTTGTTTTACTACTGTTACGCCTACAAATATAATAAATTTTCTCACATCCCGCAACGACTTACATATAAAACATTAAAAGGTAATAGGGGAGTGGAGAAACAGTATTTCTCTCGCTATCCATGCACAAGTTTCTGTATCACTCATTCTTTTGGTTTATCAGATTGACTACCACCTTTACCATCACATCCTTTTCCTCAGTTTTGCTTTGACTATCGTCTTCCTCCTTCTCACGCGGCATAGCTCAAACAAGTTTGGCTCTGCTCTTGTTCGTACGTCGGTTCAGCAATCATGAGGGTTAGGGCAACGAGGGTGTTGTCTGCCAAACGCTTGGAGCCGTCAGGGCGATAGAGTACATGATTGTTGTTTAGGAACCACAGGAACAATGTGGCAGCAATGCGTTTGTTGCCATCACTAAAGGAATGGTTCTTTGTGACGAGATACAACAGCATAGCGGCTTTCTCCTCTACACTTGGATAGAGTTCATTGCCTCCGAAGGTCTGGTAAATCTGCCCAATACTGCTCTTGAAGGAATCATCTTTCTCGTTGCCAAAGAGTGTAGATCCACCAAACTTTTCGCGAAGGCCATTGATGGCTTCCATAGCATTCTCGTAAGTAGCGTGGAATGGTTCCTCCTTTGTTGTCTTGTCAATGCTCAGTCTCTCGTAATCGTAATTGTCGAGGGTGTCAAGAGCGTAGGTGTAGTCAGTAACGACTGCGAACAAAGCATTAGTCTCGTCGTTAGACAGCAATGGCTGACTTTGGATGGTTCGTCCCAACATGCCTACCAGTTGGCGCAGTTCACCTATCTGCTCCTTGCGGAGACGTTCGTTGACTGCATAGCCTTTGACGAGGTAGTCTTTCAACACATTACGTGCCCAGATGCGGAAAGCAGTGCCACGCTTGCTCTTCACGCGGTAGCCGACGGAGATGATGACATCAAGACTATAAAATGGTACAGGCTTCTTCACGCCATTAACGTGTAAAAAATGCACGTTATTCTCGTCTCTTTCAAGTTCACCCTCCTTAAATGCATTCAGTACATGCCTACGTACATTGGATTCCTCCCTGTCAAAAAGGGCTGACATTTGTGATACGTTAAGCCACACAGTTTCATTCTCTAGGCGGACATCTATCTGTGTCTGTCCGTCCTCTGTCTGATAGATTATGATTTGATTCTGTTTCATACAATGTTCTTTTTTTCAGCAAAGGTAAATCGATGGTACGCCAAATGGTGGCGGAGGTTTGTGCTAAGTGTAAAATATCGGAGTTAAAAGTGCAAAACAACGCGTTCGGGTTAAGTAACGCGTTGTTTTGCAATGGGTATATACCGGTTAGCGGATTACTGTTTTCTTGCCGTTGTGGATGTATATTCCCTTGGCGGTGGGTTTGTGGTTGAGTTTTACGCCGTTGATGTTGTAGTAGTTGCCGGTTGTTGCTCCTGTGGCGGCATCGGGGGTTGTGATGCCTGTGGCATCGATGGTGGTGTAGGTGGTGGGGGGACCGCTGAGGAGCATGTCGTTGCCGTCGCGGAGTGAGGCGACGAGGGAGTAGGTGCCGTTTGTAATGCCTGCGGCAATGGTGCTGTTGGTGTCAAAGGTTTTCTTGTAGCTGATCCATACGAGTTCGCCTGTGTCGTCGTAGATCTTGAAGCCTACGGGGCCTGTCCCTCCGGTAACGGTGATGGTGGTGTCGCTGATTTTGAAGCTGAACTTGTTGGTGTTGCTCATGCCGTATTGGGTGTAGTATCCCAGGCAGCCGCTGTCGTTGCCTGCTTCGTAATTGGTGACGTTTGTTCCCAGAAGGTTGGGGAAGTATTTTACTACTTCGGCATCTGCGGGGATTTTTCCTTGTGTGGCTGTGCTGTTGATGAACATGATGCCTGGTGCCTTGTTTGTGTAGCTTTGCATTTCGGCTTTCCATGCTTCCATCTGTGCGACTTCGGATGATACGGACTTGCGTGGAATCTTGAGGTAGAATGATTCGTAGTCGGTGATGCTTGCAACGCCGTCGTCATTGGTGCCGTTGGTGTCTTCGGCATAGTTGAAGAATCCCCATACCTTGAAATACTCGTACAGGTCTGTCTGTGAGGCTTCGCATGCGGCAAGGGCGATGCGCATATAGTCTTTGTCTATGCTTGCGGGATTGCTTGCCGTGGAGCCGCGGCTCTGGATGTTGCCGCGCTTGTGTATGCATTCGATCCAGCGTGGGAAGAACTGGTCGTCGCCTTTCTGGCGGAAGTATAGCCATAGCTGATACCATAGCTTCTGTGCGAGGAGGTTGTCGCCCTTGAAGATGTCGAGCCACGAGGTTCCGGCTGTCTTGTTGAAGCGTGTCGCCAGGATGCTTTGTGCTCCCTTGGCGGTACGCTTGCCCCACATGTGGGTGTAGATCTGTACGAGGACTTCGTTGCTGCCTTCGCGTGTGCCTGCAATCCAGAGGGGGCGCTGGTGCAGGTGTCCTACTTCGTGGGGATATGCCCAGCTGGTCCACCAGCCGCCATCGCGGAAGGTGGTTTCGTTGAACAGGGCGGGTGTGATGCCTGGCCATGAGACGCGTCCGTTGCCTGCCGAGGGGTTGCCCGAGCCTTTGTCCCATACGGTCATCATGGGGCGGTAGTAGCCGTCGTTGAAGCGTGTGGTCATGGTTCTCTCTTCTGCCTCGAAGACGTAGTCGATCATCTGCATTCCGCGTGTGAGGGTTTCGGCAGGGCGCATATTGTCTGTGTAGGCGCAGAAGACGTGGTAGTCGGACCTCATGTGCAGGTAGGTGTCCTTGAGCATGTTCTGCTTGAGCCATTGCCAGTCTTCGTCGGTATGGCCGCGGCTCATGTCGAAGGTTCCGTTGCAGCGTCCGCCTACGATGTGTATCTTGATATTGGGGTGGGTGGACAGCGGTGTCTCGGTATTGGTGTTCTGATAGGTGATGAAGAGTTCGCAGTCGCCTGCAGCCGTAACCTTGTTATAACCTTGGCTGAGGGCTTGCTGGGGGCCTGTATTATTGGTTGCCACGGGCATTTCGACCCATAGCTTGGCGTCGCTGTTGAGGACGTTGCGCTCGACGAAGACGTGGGCGAATTCGCCTGCTTTAAGCCTGATTCCGGTGGGTTGCGTAAGGCGTCCGAAATCACCGAAGCCGAGTTTGCTTCCCCATACTCCGGGGGCTGAATAGGGTTCGTACGAGTGGATGCGGAAGTCTTTTTCATACCGGCTCCATGTCTCGTCGTCACCCCATCTGTCGTTCTTGACGCTGACGGCTTCCTCGCGCATAACGGAGGGCAGGTCGCTCATGGCGGCGCGTAGCTGGTCGTCGGTCATCGAGGCGTATTCGCTCTTGAGCTGTGTGCATGCCTTGTCGGTGAAGAAGGCGGCGAAATTGCTGCCTGCGTTGCTGTCGAGGGCCTTGCGCCAGTCTTCGGCATTGGCGATGTCCTGATCCGTCACGGCTACCTGCCATAGCAGCCATTTGGAGGCGTCGGAGCTGGCTTGCCATCCTACGACGGTATTGTTCTGGTTGGATGCTCCGGCTGCGTGCAATGCCTTGTGCTCGGTGGTGTTGTTTACGGTGGCGAACCAGAAGGTGGTATTGCCGTCGGCAGTTGCCGTGCCGGAATAGAAGTCGGCTGCGGTGGCGCCTGTCTTCCATTGCTGGCTTTGCCCCGGCCAGCCCTGAATGGTTTTGCCTGATACCAGGTTGCGGAAATTGTATGTGCCGTTGCTGCCTGTAATCTGCCATAGCTGGGCATAGTAGGCGTATGTCTGCTTGTCCAGTTCGGTGCCTGCAAGGTCAAGACCTCCGCCGGTGTTCTCGCTCATGGTTTTCCCAGCATAGGCGTTGCTTACAAGGCGGTAGTAGCTGCCGCTGGTGATGTTGCTGACGTAGTTGGGAATCTGGTCGGTGGCATCGACAATCTGCCACTTTACGTCATCGCGTTGGCTCTGGTTGGTGTACACATACGTACCGGAACCTGTAGAGCCTTCGTTGGGGCCGAGATAGCCCTTGTCGGATGTTATGTAGACTTCGTCATTGCCGGCATCGACGATATTCCACACGGTTGCCACACTGTTGGATGTGTTCCACTTGGCATAGTTGCCTGTCGTGGAGCAGCCGAGGGTTTTGTCGGAGTCGTATTTGGTGAATACATATCCGCTGCCGTTTGGGGTAATGGCAAAGAGCGAGCCGTCGTCTTCAAGCGTTGTGGCGTTTACGACATTGGTCTCGGTATAGCTGTCTTTGAGCATCAGGTTCTTGCCGGAGTTGACGTGCCTGAGCTTGTAGTATCTGTCGGCGCTGATCTGAATTGCGGCAGTAGCCGGCAGGGTGTGTGCGATTGCTGCTATGAGCAATGCACAGATGGTGTTGTGTTTCATGGTTGGGCGGTTAAGGGTTAGCGGTATCCTGCGACTTTGGCTATGATTTTGGGTATATCGGTATTGTCGATGCGGCCGTGGAACTGTTCGGCACCTGCGCCTATGGCGAATACTGGTACGTAGCCGTTGGTGTGGGAGCCTGAGGTCCAGCCGAGGCGTGCATTCATGTTTAGGATGCTCTTGGCAAGATAGCTGAGGTCGCTGATTTGTGCGTATAGTGTCTTCTGGCTCTTCTCGCGTCCTGCAAGGATGTCGTCATAGGCTTTGCGGAGCTGTTTCTCCTGTTGCTCGCCAACCTGGACCTTGTCCCAGAAGCTGAAGTTTTCCTTCAGGTCGTCCTTGATGATTTCCCAGGTGAGGCTGTCGCCGTATTGCTTGGCAAGCTGGCTGACGTGCTCGCTGTACAGGGGGGCGCTCATCTTCTGGTACTGCAGGAGGTCGAGTTGCTGGGTATAGCCACGGTTGCCAAGTCCCAGGCCTCCTGTCTCGTGGTCGGCGGTGACGACGATGAGTGTCTGGTCGGGGTGTTTGCGGTAGAAGTCGAATGCTACCTGTACGGCATTGTCCATGTCGATGACTTCCTCGTAGACGGTGGCGGCATCGTTGTTGTGACCTGCCCAGTCGATCTTGCCTCCCTCGACCATGAGGAAGAAGCGGTCGGGGTTCTTCTTCTTGAGGAAATCAATGGCTGCCCGTGTTATCTCGGTTAATGTCATGTCGCCCTTCTTGCGGTCGATGGCATAGGGAATGGCCGAGCGGTCGTTCTTTGATGCCTCCTGTGTTTGCAGCATAAGCATACGGTCGGCCTTGCGTGCTTTCGTACGGTAGTCCTGGTAGCCTCGGGCTATGGTGTAGCCGGCATCCTGTACCTGCTGGTAAAGGGAGGGCTCACCGGGGCGCTCGGGCTTGAGGAAATCGCTGCCGGCGAAGAAGTCGAATCCGCTGCGGCACATGTCCTGTCCGATTTCGTAATACATATTGCGGTTCTTGCGATGGGCATAGAAGGCTGCGGGTGTCGCATGGTCGACGCTGACGCTTGTTGTAATGCCTACGGCGGCACCTGCTTCCTTGGCCCATACGGCAACGGAGCTGACGGCTGTTATGCTGTCGGGCAGAAGGCCTATGCAGCTGTTATAGGTCTTGTGGCCGTTGGCCAGGGCCGAACCGCCTGCAGCGCTGTCGGTGATGCCGTGCGAAGAGCTGAATGTGGTCGCAAAGGCTGTATTTGGGAAGTTGGCGAAACACAGGGGCTTGATACCGATGCGGCCTTCCCTGGCTGCAAGGTATGTCTCTGTGCCGTTGACCTGGTTCATACCCATGCCGTCTCCTATAAAGAAGAAGACGTACTTGGGTGTTGAACCGGTCTTGCCCTGCGCTGTGGTGTATCCAACAGACGCAAGGAGCAGGACTAGAATGAAGAGGTGCTTTTTCATTTTCGTAATTACTGGTTAGGTACCTTAGGTAACTTGGCAAGTGCTTCCTGGATAACGGAATCCGACGGGATAACGTCGTTCATGGTCTTGTCGTTGTACTGTGCGTATGCATAGAGGTCGAAGTAGCCGGTGCCTGAGAGGTTGAATACGATGACTTTCTCCTCGCCTGTCTGCTTGCACTTGAGTGCCTCGTCAATGGCTGCGCGGATGGCGTGCGATGACTCGGGTGCGGGCAGGATACCTTCGGCCTTGGCAAAGATTTCGGCTGCCTCGAAGACCTGTGTCTGCTCGTATGCACGTGCCTCGAAGACGCCCTGATGGTACAGCTCCGAAAGTATGGGGCTCATACCGTGGAAACGCAGGCCTCCGGCGTGGTTGGCGCTGGGGATGAACTGTGAGCCTACGGTGTACATCTTGGCCAGGGGACATATCTGTCCTGTGTCGCAGAAGTCATAGGCATATACGCCACGTGTAAATGACGGGCATGAGGCGGGTTCGGCACCTATGACCTTGTAGTTGGCTTCGCCGCGCAGCATCTCGCCGATGAAGGGTGATGCAAAGCCGCCCAGGTTGGAACCGCCACCGGTGCATCCGATCAGGATATCGGGCTTGATATTGTACTTCTTGAGTGCTGCCTGTGCCTCAAGGCCTATGATTGTCTGGTGCAGGAGTACCTGGTTGAGTACGGAGCCGAGTACGTAGCGATAGCCTTCGCTCTTGACTGCGACCTCGACAGCCTCGGATATGGCACAGCCAAGGGAGCCGGTGGTTCCGGGATGCTCGGCATTGATCTTCTTGCCGACCTCGGTGGTCATACTGGGTGAGGGGATTATCTCTGCACCGTATGTACGGATAACCTCGCGGCGGAATGGCTTCTGCTCGTACGAACATTTGACCATGAAGACCTTGCAGTCAAGCCCGAAGAACTGTGTAGCCATTGACAGGGCTGTTCCCCACTGGCCGGCACCGGTTTCGGTGGTTACGCCCTTGAGCCCCTGTGCCTTGGCATAGTATGCCTGTGCCACAGCGCTGTTGAGCTTGTGGGAGCCTGAGGTGTTGTTGCCCTCGAACTTGTAGAATATCTTGGCGGGTGTACCCAGAGCCTTCTCGAGAAACTCGGCATGTACCAGCGGTGAGGGGCGGAACATGCGGTAGAAGTCCTGTACTTCCTGGGGAATATCAAACCATCGTGTATCGTTGTCGAGTTCCTGCTTGTTGAGTTCCGTGCAGAAAATGGGGTTCATCTCTTCGATAGTCAGCGGCTGACCTGTGCCCGGGTTGAGCAGTGGGGCAGGCTTTACCTTCATGTCAGCACGAACGTTGTACCATTTAGTCGGTACTTCGTTTTCTTCAAGATAGATCTTGTAGGGAATCTTGGTTTCCATAATTGTTTTGAATAGATGTGATATCTGATATGTGAATCAGTATTATTTCTGGATATTGGGAAGTTCGAGGCCGTAGCCTTTCTTCTTGTCAATTGCCTTGAGGTAGAGGGCGAAGAAGAGGGCGAGTACGCCAAAGCCTGCAAATACGACCAATGGTACTGTGTAGTTGTAGGGGATGAAGTCGGCGTCTGCTTCCTTGGCTGCTATTACGGCAGGATTGTCGGCGTTGGTGCTTGCAAGCAGGTTTCCGATGATCTTGGGAACGAAGCAGAGGCCGATATTCTGTACCCAGAATATGAGGCAGTAGGCCGAACCGAGAACTTTTTCATCGATAATCTTGGGAACACTGGGCCACAGGGCTGCAGGAACGAGGGCAAAGCTGATACCCAGCAGCACGATGGTGCTGAAGGCCAGCAGGGAGCTCTTGGTCTCCGGCAGCACGAAAGCGAATATCAGGTGACAGCAGATGAGCAGGATAGAACCGAAGATGAGCATGGTTGCACCCTTGCCGCGACGGTCGAGGAAGTTGCCCAGGAACGGTGTGATGGCTGCAGCACCGATGGGGAACCAGCGGAAGATATTGGCAGCTGCCTCGGGACTGATGCCGTCGAGATTGCATTGCAGCATGTTGGCTCCATAGCGCTGGAAGGGGAAGATTGCAGAGTAGTAGAGTACGCAAAGCATTGCCACAATCCAGAATACCTGACTGCGGAAGATAGTGAGGATGTCTGAGAACTTGAACTCTTCCTCGGAGTCGTGTTCCTCGGATGTCACACCCAGCTCGCGGTCGAACTTGCTGTCAAAGACGGTAAAGACTGAGAAGGTTATCAAACCGATAAGCAGCAGTACGGTGCAGAATCCTACCGGAGCAACCACACTTCCCATCTTGGAGGCGATGATTGGGGAGATGCTGAATATTGCAAACACACCCACGCGGGCAATAGCCATCTCGAGTCCCATTGCCAGCGCCATTTCCTTGCCCTTGAACCATTTGGCAATTGCCTTGCTGACTGTGGTTCCTGCCATCTCGCAGCCACAGCCGAATACCATGAAGCCAAGTGATGCCATCTTTGCAGAGGCAGGCAGGCTAACCCACCATGAGTTGAGCCACTCGGCCATACCCGTCGTCTGGAACCAGTCGGTAATGCCAACGTACTTGATGGCGGCACCGATGAACATCATAGAGGCAGAGAGTACGCCGGTGAAGCGTACACCCATCTTGTCCAGGATGATGCCGGCAAGAATCAGGAAACCGAACACGTTCAGTATGTACTCCGATGCGGCGTAGGTACCGAAGATATCGGGTGTCCAGCCTCGTTCACTCTCGACCAGTGCCTGAATGGGTGACATCACATCTACGAACATGTATCCGAAGAACATGGTCGAGGCAATCAGTACCAGCACTGTCCAGCGCATTGCTGCGCTGTCGTTCATTCTCTTTTGAATTTGATTCATAGTTATTGTAGCGTTATTTCGTTATATCGTTATTTCGATGGCTGTTTGAGCCAGCGATCAAGCCAGCGGAAGAATGTGCGTTGCCACAGTATGCCGTTCTGTGGCTTCAGTACCCAGTGGTTCTCGTCTGGGAACAGCAGCAGCTGTGCCGGAATGCCGTGCATGCGGGCTGCCGAGAATGCTGCCTGTCCCTGCGAGTGCAGGATGCGATAGTCCTTTTCTCCGTGGATGCACAGGATAGGTGTGTCCCAACGGTCCACATAGCGGTGTGGCGAGTCCATATATACGTTATGGCGTATTTTGGCCTGGGTGCCGACGGTTGCCGTGCCTGTGGCCCTGCCTGTTGCGGTGATGCCGAATTTCTCGGGTGCTCCGCCCAGGTCCCAGTTGGTGAACCACATTTCCTCTGTTTCGTAGTATTGCTGGTCGAAGTTGAAAATGCCGTCGTGTGCAATGAATGCCTTGAAGCGCTTGTCGTGGTTGCCTGCCAGCCAGTACACGCTGTAGCCGCCGAAGCTGGCACCTACGCATCCCAGACGTTCTTTGTCGACATACGGCTCCCTGACGATATCATCTATTGCACTCAGGTAGTCCTGCATGCATTGACCTGAATAGTCGCCGCTGATTGCCTCGTTCCACTCAAGACCGAAACCTGGCAGGCCCCGGCGGTTGGGTGCGATGATGATGTATCCGTTTGCGGCCATTATCTGGAAGTTCCAACGGTATGACCAGAACTGTGATACAGGGCTCTGGGGACCGCCTTCGCAGAAGAGCAGGGTGGGGTATTTCCTGCTCGGGTCGAAATGAGGCGGGTATATTACCCAGCAGAGTTCCTGCTTGTTGTCTGTAGTCCCGACCCAGCGCTCCTTTACGTCGCTTACGGCAAGTGTCGCATAGATGTCCTTGTTAAGGTCGGTAATCTGTGTTGCTTTCCTGTCCTTGAGCGAGATAAGATACAGGTCGTCGGGGTGCTTTATGCTGTGACGGTTGGTCAGTATCCGGTTCTTGCCGGGTATGAAGTCGATGCTGCCGTAGTCGTATTGTCCGTCGGCAATGGTGGTGAGCCTGCATTTGAGGTCTACGGCGTAGATGCTTTCGCATCCGTGGTGTACGGCTGTGAAATACAGTTGCCTGCTGTTGGCGTTCCAGCAGAAATTGTCTACGCCTGAGCTGGTGAAGTCGCGGCTGACAAAGATTTTCTCCCTGCTGGCCATGTCCATGACGCAGAGGCGGGCAAAGTCACTTTCGTACCCTTCGCGTGGCATGCTTGTCCATGCTATCTTGGTACCGTCCGGTGAGAAACATGGATTCTGGTCATATCCGGGCATATTGCCGCCGTTTCCGCTCTTGCTTTCCTGCTTGCACAGGTTCTGTGTCTGTCCTGTGGCAATGTCGTAGAGATATATGTCGGTGTCGGTACTGATGGCATATTCCACGCCTGTCTTTTTGCGTGAGGTATATGCTATCTGTTTGCCGTCGGGGCTCCAGCAGAACTGTTCGGTGCCGCCGAACGGAAGGACAGGGCATTCGTAGGGTTCGCCTTCCAGTATGTCCTTCATCTGGCCTATTCCGTTTTCTGTTGAGAAACTGGCGAGGAAGATGTGTGGGATTGTCTGTACGTACTGATCCCAGTGCTTGTAGTTGAGGTCGTCGATGACCAGTCCTGTTGCCTCGGGCAGGTCCTGCTCCTTGGGTTGGATGCTGGTGGTAGCGGGTATCTGGCGGATGAGTATGATTTCGCTTGCATCGGGCGAGATGAGGAAGCCCTCGATGTCGCCTGTCTGGCTGTGCTGACGGATGTCTGTGCCGTCTGTCTTCATGCTCCACACGTTGCCCTGCTGCATGTATGCTATGCGCTGTGTGCCTTGTCTGGCATTACCGAAGAAGGCGGGGTCGCTCTGGTTTGGTGCTCCCTGTTGTGTGAGCTGCCTTGTGCCTGTTCCGTCGGTATTCATGACAGAAATGACGCTATGGCTCTTATTGGCCTTGACGTCGGGTGTACTGACGGCGTATGCAATCAGGGTGCCTTCGGCATTGACGCTGCGTGCGCCCAGACGGTGCATGCTCCACAGGATTTCGGGTGTCATCAGTTCCTGTGCCTGTGATATCATGGCTACTGTTGCAATAGCTGCCATTGCAATGATTCGGTTTATTCTCATTTCTTCTTCTGTTGTTCCATTTGTTCCTGAAGGGCTGCCAGGCGTGCTGCCATGCCGCTGGGCTTCTTGGCATCATTTTTGTGTGCCTCGCGGTATGCCTCGAGCTTGGCCAGAAGCTTGGCATCGTCGGTGGTCTTGCGCAGATACCACATGATCAGGATGCTTGTAAGACCGCTGAGGAAATAGTAATAGCACAGGCCTGAGGAGTAGTTGTTGAACATGAAGAAGAACATGAGCGGCATGATGTACATCATATACTGCATCATCTTCATCTGCGAGGCTTGCTCGCTGGACATCTGGTTCTGCTGCTGGCGCATGCTTATCCATGTGTTGATGATGTTGGTGAGTGAGAACAGTATGCAGAAGATGCTCAGGTGGTCGCCAATGAGCCATATATCGGCATCCCAGCTGATTAGCTCGTCGTAGCTGCTGAGGTCCTTTGCCCATAGGAAGCTCTGTCCGCGCAATTCGATGGCGTTAGGCACGAAGTTGAACAATGCAATCCAGATAGGCGCCTGAATGAGCATTGGCAGGCAGCCGCCCATGGGGCTTACTCCGTATTCCTTGTACAGCTGCATCATCTCAGCCTGTTTCTTCATGGCATCCTCCTGCTTTGGGTATTTGGCGCTGAGTGCATCAACCTGCGGTTTCAGGACGCGCATACGGGCAGAGGAGAGGAAGCTCTTCTTGGTGGTGGGGTATACGAGTGCCTTGACGATGATGGTGAGCAGAAGCAGCACTATGCCCATGTTCAGGCCAAAACCTTTGAGGAAGTCGAACAGCGGGAGTATTATCCAGCGGTTGATCCAGCGGAACAGCGGCCATCCGAGGTCTACAAGTTCCTCGAGCTTGGCATTGTCCTTCAGGATTGTCCTGGAGTTGTGGGCTTTCAGCAAATGGAAGTCGTTGGGACCCAGGTACATCTGCATCTTGGTCGGCTGATAGCCGTTGACGTCGAAGCTGCTGCTGAGTTGTGCGTGGTATTCCTTCAGGTCTCCGCTGCCTTTCTTGCATGACTTGGATGCCAGTGTGGCTCCGCTGTTGAAACCGTCCTGTGAGAGAAGCACGCAGCTGAAGAACTGGTTCTTGAAGGCAACCCAGTCGATATTGTTCTCGGTTGTCTCCTCGTGTTCGCCTGATGACGAGAGATCGTCTACGCTTCCGTCGCTCTCCTTGTATGTGAGTGCGGTGTAGCGGTCTTCGAAATCGAAGCCTTTCTCCTGCTGTGCTGCTATATCATACCAGTTGGTTGCGATACCCGAGTTGGGAAGCAGAACCTTGCCCATGTTGTGGGCCTGGATGGTGATGTCTACGAGATAGCTGTCGTCGCTAAGGGCGTAGCTGATGTCCAGGCCGCACTTCTCGTCGCCAAGGCGCATGGTAACGGATTTGGGAGTCCTGTCGATGGCCTGGAATGTGAAATCGCCGGTTTCCAGATTATCCTGTTTGCCTGCAAAGCTGAAGGTGAGGCTGTTCTTGCCCTTGCGTACGAGCTGTACGGGCTTGCCTTCCTGGTTGTTGAAATTGGGGAGGCTGACACTCTTGACTGTACCGCCGCGGGTGGTAAGGGTGAGGTCTATGAGTCCGTTGGACAGTTGTACGTCCTGAGCCTGTGCATTGCGTGCCTCGAAGAAAAGCGCACTGCTGTCGGCAGCTTCCTGTGCCAGTTTCTCGGCCTTTGCCTTGGCCTGTGCCATTGCATTTTCCTGTGCCTTGGCATTGTTGATACTGTCCTGGCGGGCTGCTTCGATATATGCTGCCCTTTCTTCTTCGCTTGGCTGACTGTACCAGCTGAATCCGAAAACTACTGCGGCTATCAGTATAAAGCCGATAATGGTGTTTTTGTCCATATCTGTGTATTGTGTTTGTTTTCTGTTATTTTATACCTTATATATATAAACTAAAGCCGCGCAAAGGTACGAATAAGCACTTTAAAATCAAAATAAATACTATGCAAATATTACAAATAACAATCAAAATTCATACCTTTGTAGGCGTAAATATAGCTATGTATGGTCAACAGGTTATTAATGGTCATCCTTTTTCTGGCTCCCTTGCTTGCACAGGGGCAGTCTTCCCGAGGTGTTCGTGAGAAAAAGGAGAGTAAGACATATATCCGTTATTCGCAGGAGTTGCAGAAGCTGGTACAGCAGAGGGATTCGGCTATACAGAACCCCGGTGCGGCAAAGCCGCTGAATGCCTATGCCTATCGGCTGTTCGTTCCGACCACGTTGTACAGTTCGGCCCTGATGCAGCACTTCTCGCCTGATTCGGTGACGGTGAGGGATACTGTACTGACGATGGTAAGGGAGGCAAACGGATTGCTGGTCGGCGTATATGCCGGGCATCCTGAGATAGTGAAGCAGGCCGATAGCAGGATAAACAAGGCTGGTGCCATACGCGAGGATGTGGAAAAATCCCTGAAGTCGGATGTAAGTCTGGTATCAAAGGTCAAGAAAGTGCATCTGAATCCCGACCTGAGTGACGATGTCGTATTGGTTACGCGCAAGCCTAACTTTTGGACATTCAAGGGAAATGCTTCCCTTCAGTTTACACAGAACTATGTTACTGACAACTGGTATCAGGGCGGTGAGAGCAATTATTCGGGCCTTGCAATGGCTAACCTGAATCTGAATTACGACAACAAGCAGCGTATACAGTGGGAGAACAAGCTGGAGTTTCAGCTAGGTTTCCAGACAAACGAGTCTGATACATACCATAAGTTCAAGGCAACCAACAACCTGATACGTCTGACCAGCAAGTTCGGCTACAAGGCTGTAAGTACGTTGTATTATACGGGACAGGTGATGACGTGGACGCAGATTGTACCGCAGTATGACAATAACAGCATGAACCTGCGAAGCGAGTTCCTGGGACCCCTGTACCTGAACCTCTCCCTGGGTATCGATTACAAGTGGAACATCAAGCGCTTCAGCGGCAATATCTATATGGCTCCAGTGGCATACAACCTGCGATACATAAGCAATGGCGACCTGTGGTACAAGCATGGTATTCCCGAAGGCAAGCATTCCCTGCACGATGCAGGTAGCAGTATTCAGATAAACTGGAAGGTGGAAATCTGGAAGAACATCAACTGGCAGAGCCGTATGTATTTCTTTACGAACTACAGCTACGTCAACTACGAGTGGGAGAATACCGTCAACTTCACTATCAACCGCTACATGAGTACCAAACTGTTCCTGTATCCGCGTATTGATACCAGCCGTGATTTCAGCAACGGGGTAGAGGGGCGCAGCAAGCACTTCATGTTCAAGGAGTGGCTAAGCCTGGGGTTGAATTATAATTTTTAATTCATAATTCATAATTCATAATCCGTAATTATGATAATAAGGAACGCCGAGTATTTTATTTCCAGCGAGAAAGTATCCCAGTGTCCTGCCAAGGGCTTGCCGGAGTATGCCTTTATCGGTCGCAGTAATGTAGGCAAGAGTTCGCTTATCAATATGCTTACCGGTAACGGCAAACTTGCCAAGACAAGTGCCACACCCGGCAAGACGATGCTGATTAACCATTTTCTGATAAACGGTCGTAGTGACCGTGATATTGAGAAGCGGATACAGCCGGGATCGTGGTTCCTTGTTGACTTGCCCGGCTATGGCTATGCCAAGCGCAGCAAGAAGGCGCAGGACAATCTTGAGCAGATGATTTCGTCCTACATCCTGGAGCGTATGGATATGACGTTGCTCTTTGTTTTGGTTGATTCGCGTCACGAACCGCAGAAGATAGATCTGGAGTTTATTCAGTGGCTTGGAGAGAACGGTGTGCCATTCTCCATTGTGTTTACCAAGGCTGACAAGCTCTCGAAAGGCAAGCTTAGCGACAATGTCCAGAAATACATCAGCCGCCTGATGGAGGATTGGGAGGAAATACCTCCGTATTTTATTACCAGTAGCGAAACACGGCAGGGACGTGAAGGACTGCTGGATTATATACAGGAAATCAACCGGAGCCTGCTTGAACAGAGTGATACAAATGAATAATGGACCGCTTCACAGCGATCCATTATCATCCTTTAGGTATTAGTTTGTTTAAGGTAAAAAGATTGAATCTTTAAGGTTAACCGCTACAAAGATACTGTCTTTTCCGAAAAAAAGACAGACCTTTGGATATGTTTGATAACATGTTTTCAGTATTTTTGGTGGTAAACCAGCATTTCCTGGGCCGGACGTGCCAGAATGTGCCCCATCTTCATACCGCATGTCTCGCAGCTTGACTGTATTTCGGAAGCAAAGCTGTTGGCTATTCCGCCTACGAAATTGACTGGCAGGTCAGGCCTGTCATACCGTGCTGCGTTGCGTGTCAGGAAACGTGTGAATTCGTCCCTCAGCATCTCGCTCACGGCAGGGTCGGTGTGGTTCTGCGAGATGAAAGGCACAAGCGATGCAAGGTATCGGTTGGGTTGCGGCTGACGGTACACTCGGTCGATAACGTCCGAAATGCCTGTCTCGTAAGCATCCTGGAAACGGTCCCACAGATGGGTGAGCGAACCTTTCAGCATTTCGCTTATCAGACGTCTGCCCAGGACGGCTCCGCTGCCCTCGTCGCCCAGTATGAATCCCAGTGGCGGGATATTGCTGATAATCTGTCCGTCACGGCACAGGCACGAGTTGCTGCCGGTTCCCAGTATGCAGGCAATTCCCTCGTCCCTTTGGCATAGTGCGCGTGCTGCACCCAGCAGGTCCGAGGCAACTTCTATGCGGCTTTGGGGGAATACCTCGGCAAGAGCCTCGCGTACACTGGAGATGAATGGCTCTATGCATCCGGCTCCGTAGAAGAATATGTCCGATACCTCGGTACAAAGCGAGGGCATCAACTCTGTACGTATGATGTCCAGGATGTGTTCCTTCCTGTCACGTACAGGGTTGATGCCCTGTGTCTCTATACTTTGTGATTCAGTTATCCACTGTGTCTTTGTGGAGCCGCTGTCTGCTACAAGTATCATGAGCCGGGACCTGTAGCTTACTGTGCAGCAGACTCAGGTGCAGTTGCCTGACCGTTTGTCTGTGCCTCGCCTGGTGCTGCTGCAGGAGCTGTTTCCTGTGTTGCTGCAGGTGCTGCAACGGGAGCAGGTACCTCGACACTCTGCATTACGCTCTGTTCGGCTGTTGCCGAGGGCAGGAAAGCTACGCTTATGACACTCAGGAATACCATGATGCCTGCCAGTGTCCATGTAGCCTTCTCGATGAAATTTGTGGTCTTGTGTACGCCCAGTGACTGGTTTGCGCTGGCATAGTCAGCAGCCAGGCCACCGCCTTTGCTCTCCTGAATCAGCACGATCAGGCACATGAGTACGCTTGCCAGAATAATCAGAATTACAGTTGTTGTGTACATAGTTATTTTTCAGTTTTTTATGTGTTTCCTATTGTCTTGTCAGGCTTGCTCATTCTCGATTAATTTCTCGAGGAAGCGCATTTGGTCTGCAAAGTAACGATTTTTTTCCGGATATTTCAAGGAAATACGCCTTATAATTTCGATTGCCTTGTCAAATTTGTGCTGTTTGATGTAAATTCGGGCCATAGCCTCGGTCAAAATAGCCGTACCTGTATCGGATTTGCTGTCGGCATAATCCTTCTTGCGGCTCTTTGGCTCGTCATCCTCGTCCTCGTCCACGTCTCCCAGTGTAAAGCGTCCGTCGTTGTCGTTCAGGAACTGGTCGATATAGTCGCCTCCGGCCATGGCCGATACAGGAGCCGTTTCCTGGCTTTCCATACGTGTCAGGTAGGACATGTAGTCCACTGTGGCATCAACATAGCTGGCACACGGTGCAGTCGTCTCCTCGGGCAATGTGTCCAGGAAATTGTCTATCAGGTTGTTTGTACGGTCACCGCCTAAGTCCTCGTCTTCAGCGCGTGATGTACGCAATATCGGGCTGTCGGGCATTGAACCTGGAGCCTGGAACAACTCGAACAGGGTGGAGCGTGAAGGTACGTACACGGCTGCCTTGCGCAACTCCTCGTTGAAGCGTGAGTCATGCATCTGATAAAGTGTGCGCAGGAGCATTATGCGTGCAGCATGGTAATATGGATACTTGTCCACCACGCCTTGCAGGAAATCCAATGCCTGCGAATCCAGTGTCTCGGGTTGTCTTATATAGTCAATGACTTGTTTGCCCATTATCTTCTCATCTATAAGCAGTTAACTACCAGTTTGCAACGGTTTTGTTGAATATCTGGTCAGTAATGTCCTTGCACATCTCGTTTACCAGTTCCTCCTGTACGGTCACCAGCTGCTGCCTGGCATCGTATGTCGATGTAGCACTGAATTTCTGTTCAAAGTCCTCGGCATGGTTGCTGTTGTTCGTAAAGCGAACGTTTACTGTCATGCGCAGCTGTACCTGACTGCTGTATCCGTCGTTGGATATACCCTTGTTGAACTGGTCGAATGCCGTAATCTCGCCCTCCAGCACCAGGTCGCCGTTCTTCTTCACCTGGCGCAGTCGCGTCTGACTGGCGAAGATATCCGTCAGCCTGTTCTGGAATATACCCTGCATAGGAGCCCAGACGTATACACTGCGAATGGGGAAGGCACCTATCTGTATGGTCTTGACCTTGGTATAGTCGATGCTGGCTCCGTTGAATTTATAGCCTATGGAGCAGGCAGTGATGCATGTCAGCACAACTGCCGATACGCATACTGTTGATATACTGCAGGCTATTTTACTCTTCAATCCCATAGTCGTTGATCTTACGGTACAGAGTCCTTTCGCTTATGCCCAGAAGCTGTGCTGCCACCTTGCGGCGGTTATGGCTTTGCTGCAGAGCCTTTACAATCATTTTCTTCTCCATTTCCTCGATGTTCAGCGACTCCTCGTCGGTAACCTCCTCGATGTCGTCATAATCGGGCAGGGGAACTGTTGACGACTGCGTGCTGACAGTATCCGGCGCAGCATAGTGAGGCACGTAGCTCTGATCCTCCAACTGCAGTGTAGGTTTGGCCTTGGGCTTGTCATCCGATGTGCCGAACGTAGCATTCTTCAGCTGTTCCACCTCACTGCGCAACTGCATTACTGCATTCAGCAGGAACTTTATCTGGTTCTCCCAGTCGTGACGGCCGCCCTCGCTGTCAGCCTTCCCTATACGGGCCATTGCAAAGCTCTCTCCGCCACCTACGGTGATACCATAGCGCTCCAGTGTTTTGGGAGTAATGTGGACGCTGCCGCGCTCCAGTATGCTTATCTGCTCTACAATGTTACGCAACTGGCGCACGTTTCCCGGCCACTTGTACTGCATTACAACCTTTTCGGCATCCTCGGTCAGCCTGATAGGCTCGGGAATCCGGTACCGGCGTGCGGTTTCCATTGCGAACATCTTGAACAGCAGTACGCTGTCTATGCCCCGGTCACGCAATGCAGGCATCTGTATGTTTATGGTACACAGGCGATAGTACAGGTCCTCGCGGAAACGTCCCTCGCGTATTGCCGAAGGCAGGTCCACGTTCGTGGCAGCCACTATGCGCACATTGGTCTTGCGCGGAGTATCGCTGCCCACACGGATATATTCGCCGGTTTCCAGTACACGCAGCAGGCGTGCCTGGGTAGTGATGGGCAGTTCGCCTATTTCATCCAGGAACAGCGTTCCGCCGTCGGCCGCACCGAAATATCCCTCACGCTCATCAATGGCCCCGGTGTATGACCCCTTCTCATGGCCGAACAGCTCACTGTCAATAGTACCTTCGGGAATGCTGCCGCAGTTTATTGCAATATAGCGTCCCGTACGGCGCAGGCTGGCATCATGTATGATTCTCGGAATTATTTCCTTGCCCACACCGCTTTCGCCCTGAATCAGCACACTCAGGTCAGTTGAAGCTACCTGCAGCGCCGTATCCAGCGCCATATCCAGCTTCTCGTCGCGTCCCACAATGCGGTATCGCTGTTTAATATCCTGTATTGCCGATGTATCCATAGTCACTTATTATCAGTTCGCAAAATTATGCTTTTTTTTTCAATTGACCAAAAAATCACAGCCCTTCGCAATCCTCGGTACGCAATTCATGTACAACTGCCCTGAACAGATCAATGTCAGTGGGGTGAGTCAGTTTGAAGTTCAGGCTTGACCCCTGTGCGGCAAACAAAGGCGTATGTCCCAGGCGGCATGCCAGGACAAACAGGCTCTGGGCATCGTCCACACCCTGCTCGATGGCCTCCTGTCGCATTGCCTGCAGTTCTTTCAGGCGGAAAGTATGCGGTGTCTGTGCCTTCAGTACCGATTCGCGCAGTATGTAGTCATGCGCAGTATGTAAGTAATCCGTCTCGCGGTCCTTCTCCTGTCGGTCCATCACCATGAAGCTCTCCTGCGACTCAATGGCCGTTATGGCATTCCCGCGGCTCAGGCACACGGCAATGTTGCTGCTAATGGTCTCCTCGGGAAGCAGCGGACGCACGGCATCGTGAACCAGGACGACCGTCTCTTTGTCCTCACATTCCGAGATATGCCCGATACCGTTCATCAGCGAGCCCATACTCGTGGCACCCGCTGTGGCGACACCGCAGAACTTGGCAATTCCGGCCGTCAAGGCCTGCTCCCGGACAACCTCATGCCATTTGGGGGCAGCCACCACATATATCGCATCTATCAGTTTATGACGCTGAAAAGCCGACATCGTATATTGCAGCACACTCAAGCCGTCCACCTCGGTAAACTGCTTGGGTACGCTCAGGTGCATCCTGTTTCCCACGCCACCGGCCAATATCAGTGCTATACAGCGAGTCATCTTCAGTCCCCGGTTATTTTTCCTGTTATATATTTGCACAAGGCGTTGTGTCTTCCTATCATATAATACCTTATCGCCTCCAGTACTGTCGATTCGAAAATGAAATATATCCACGGATGTCCCAGGGCCGTAGTCAGAAACAGCACGCCCACGCGTGTGTCGAATGTCAGGATGTTTGTAAGCGGCATCAGCGGACGGCTGTACTTGCAGAATTCTTCCCGCAATGGGGTAGGGATTCCCTCGGGATAACGCTCCTCAAGCCTGTGCTTCATCTGCACCACGGCAGGAGCCTGAGCCTCCTGGCTTCCCGTATACCTGATGTAGAAGAACAGGTACAGTTTGTGGAACCATTCAGCCGAACGCCACTTCATGCCAAGGTACTGCTCGCGCAGGACTACTGTCTCATCCAGTTCCGCACGCTCACGGCCCAACTCAAAATACATATGCATGTTGCGGTAATAGTCCCCTATTGCACACTGCCGTCCGTGGCAGCGCAAGCCGCTCCATGCACCTACAAGCCATATTCCCCATCCCCACTTTACATCAGTAAACGGGATTACCTCCTGCTGCAGTCGCAGACAGATGAACAGGTATATGAAGAAGAACCATACATCGCCCGCAAAGCCGTCCAGAATGCGCCCTATCAGCGTACGCTTCCCTGTCATTCGTGCCAGTTGTCCGTCAGCGCAGTCGTACCAGTTGGCCCAGATGAGCAGGAACATGCCAATCAGGTTCGTCCGCACATCCGTACTGTAGAAAAACCAGCCGCTCGCAGCGCCGATTACTAAGCCCATCAGCGTCACGGCCACAGGATGTACGCCCAGTTTACTGAACAGCACAGCCCACAGGTAGCCCGGAGTACGTGTTACGTACAGTTCGAACGGCCCTTCAGCGTCGCGGCTCTTCTGCGTACTTCGTACCTTGTCAATCAGCCTCATTCTGCACATCGTTAAAAGGAGGGAACGGCTTAGGCTGACGACGGTTGTCCTCGCGCTTGTCCACAAACAGCTTGGGCAAGGGATTGGCATGAGCCTCGTCCCAGCGCTCGCGTGCAGCCAGTATGTCCTTTGCCGCATATATGCACTCGTGCAGGCTCCTGTCGTTCATCGGACTCGTGCAAACCAGTTCCCGTCCGGTAGTATAGGCTACGCCGCAATTGTCGGTAATGCGCAGGAATTCGCGCATGCCTGCTTCGCGGTCTTCCATCAGTATTGCATCGTATGCCAACAGGTTCTCCTCGTCTATGCTGCGGGTAATTCTCGGATTGTCAATGTCGAATTCACGCCGCAATGTCTCGCGCAGCATCTTCTCCTGCTCTGCGGCATCCTCTCCCCCGGTCAGGAAAGCCATGCGCAGGTCGTTCCACAGCAGCATGTCCATTCCCCTCAGGTCCGCAGGATTCAGTTTCTGAACACCTTCGGGCTGTAGGATGACGAAAGCATCCGTATTACCGTCTTCCCAATCCGCATACGCCTCGTTTACAGCATCGTCGCCACGGCTTTCATATATTGTCTTGTCTACGATTTCGTCCAGCAGTATATCCTCAAACGCCCCGTTCAGGACATCCATGCCCCATTCGTCGCAGGCAGCAAATCCCATGTTTATCTTCATAATACCCTATTTATTGTCTTTATTTACCTTTTCCTCCTCGATAGTCGGCGTTATGGCAGCCATGAACTGCTCCTCAGGCAGTTTCATCGTGTACAGCGAACCCTCCAGGCGGCGTATCAGGCCGCGCTTCATCTTCTCGGGTGCATATACAAAGCCCTCGACGACTACCACACGGTTATTCTCAGTATCAACGCGGGCGTGGCTGACATACGGACCGCCCATGCAGTCGTTGCGCATTATCCACAAACCGCGCATCTCCATGGCATACTGGTTATGGACTACGATAGGCTTCACCATCGTGCACAAGGTGTCCGTCTGCATATACATGCCAGGTTTCTCGCCGGGCAGGTTCTCCTTCATTATGCTGTCACGCTTTGCACACAGATACTGCTTGTTGAATGTTTCAGGCCCCTCGTACGGGAACGAGTACATGACGATGCTCTCCAGTCCCGTAGCCGTGTTGTTGGTCGTCCACAGGAAGTTCTTGCCCTTCTTGTAGTTCGTCAGCTCGTCCGGTGCATACATCTCGCAGTCAAAGATCTGCTTGGCTAGGTCAAACGTCTTCTTGCTGTACTTCTTCTTCAGTTCCACTACCAGACGGTTCATCTCCATCTTAACCAGGAAATCCACAATCTCCTCGCGATGCTCCGTGCAGAACTCCTGAAACGCCTCCCTGCTGGGCGAGTTTATCGTCAGCACAATCTGCTCCAGGGCATATTTGTCACGAGTGAACTTCATTTTCGTCTTCGTGAACTGCTTCCCGTCTATGTTCACGATAATAATATTGCGGAATATGTTCAGCACACGGTCAAAATCCTTCTTTTCCGTCTGCGAGATACGGAAGCTCCGTTCGCTCTGCGGCAGCATGGGCACATCCGTGTCCAGAACGTTGAACAGGGCACGTCCGTGAGGAGTATTCCACTCTACGCTGTCCATCACCACCAGTACCTCGTACGGCCGTCCGCTGGCTACGGGAAACAGAGTCTCCTTGGTGCAGCCCGACAGCATCATTGTGCAGGCAAACAATAATAGATATAAAGTCTTACGCATTTCCGCTATGTTTATATTTCGTATTTAGCAATCCGCATGCAGCCCAGATGTCCTGTCCGCGGCTTGCACGTATTGTCGTCGTAATGCCGTGCCTTGTCAGATAGTCACGCAACCACGCTATCCTTTCCTCGTCGGTAGAGGCGTAGGGCGAATCCGGAATCTCGTGGAAGCGAATCAGGTTCACACGGCATTCCAGCGGCCCGAGCAGCCTTACCAGTTCCCTGGCATGGCGTTCAGAGTCGTTGATGCCCGTAAACACAATGTATTCAAAGCTGACACGGCGCTGATGGCTCCAGTCGTACTGCATCAGCAATGGGACAAGTTCCCTAATGCCATAGCCGTTCTCCGCAGGCATCATCTCCTTGCGCTCATCGGGGAAAGGATTATGCAGCGAAACCGCCAGATGGCACGGACTTTCATCCAGAAAACGCTGCAATCCCTTGCGTACACCCACAGTGCTGACGGTTATACGCTTCGGGCTCCATGCCCATCCCATAGGATCCATCAGCAGTTCGGTTGCACGCAATACCTCGTCAATGTTGTCCAAAGGCTCTCCCTGTCCCATGAACACGATATTTGTCAGGCTATCCCTTTCGGGCAGTGCATACACCTGGTTCAGGATGTCACCTGCAGTCAGGTTGCCCCTGAATCCCTGGCGTCCCGTCATGCAGAACCTGCAGCCCATGCGGCATCCAACCTGACTTGACACACACAGCGTCGCACGCTCCCCGTCAGGGATGTACACACACTCCACCGTCTCACCCTCAATGCTTGTCGGGAACAGATACTTCACCGTCCCGTCTGCGCTACACTGGCGGTCCACATACTGCATGTGACCTACAGAGTATCGTTCCGCAAGCGCCTTCCTGGCCTTCAGGCTCAGGTTCGTCATATCCTCTATGTCAGACACACCCTTTTCATAGATCCACTGCATAATCTGTTTTGCAGCAAATCCCGGCAATCCCGGCTCTCCGGCAATCACCTTCAGTTCAGCCAGGGATTTCCCCAATAGTAAATCGCGTGTGTATTCCATAATAATTAAATCAGGCACAAAGATAAAAAAAATAATCTATTTTGTTATAATATTCTTGGAACTTAAACATAAAATCATTAACTTTGCCCGTGTTCCGTGTTGAAAAAAGAGAGAATAAAAACATAACTAACCTAAATTAAACAACAACTTTTCAAGAAAATGAAACTGAAAGGATTTATTGCAGTACTGCTGTCATGCATGACAATGATGACAACAGCACAGTCGCTCTCTCCCAGCACCAAGTGGCATTGGGACAAGGGCACCATCGTTGTCGATACCCCGCAGCGTCCTGCAGGACAGACCAACGTCCTGGGTCTCACCGCTCCCAAATTGCAGACCGTTCGCGTTGCGTTCGTAGGTCTGGGTATGCGCGGTCCCGGTGCAGTAGAGCGTTTCTGCTACATTCCAGGCGTGCAGATTGTTGCATTGTGTGACTATATCGAGGAACGCGCCGAGAGGATGCAGGGCGCATTGCGCAAGGCAGGTCTGCCACCAGCAGCCATCTACAGCGGCGAGAAAGGTTACGAGGAGCTGTGCAAGCGCCCCGACATCGACCTCGTTTACGTAGCAACCGACTGGGATCACCACTTCCCCGTAGCCAAGTGCGCACTCGAGAACGGCAAGCACACAGCAATCGAGGTACCCAGTGCCATGAACCTCGAGCAGTGCTGGGAGCTCATCAACCTCAGCGAGAAGACACGCCTCCACTGCATGATTCTGGAGAACTGCTGCTACGACTGGTACGAGCTCAACACCCTCAACATGGCCCAGAACGGCGTCTTCGGCGAAGTTCTGCGCGGCGAGGGAGCCTACATCCACAACCTGGACGACTTCTGGGACTACTACTGGACCAACCCTGCCGATCCCGAGCAGAACAAGCTTGGCTGGCGTATGAAGTACAATCGCGACAACCGCGGTGACGTATATGCAACCCACGGCCTCGGCCCCGTTGCACAGTGCATGGACATCCACCGCGGCGACCGCTTCACCGTTCTCACCGCAATGGACACCAAGAGCGCCCACGGACGCGAATGGGTCGAGAAGAAGACCGGCAAGCCCTGCCCACAGTTCCGCAACGGCGACCAGACCACAACCCTCATGCGTACAGCCAACGGCAAGGTTGTCGAGATTCAGCACAACGTAATGAATCCCCAGCCATACAACCGTCTGTTCAAGCTTACCGGTACCAAGGGCTATGCCACCAAGTACCCCGAGCAGCACTTCGCACTGGACAAGAGCCAGCTTGCAGCCAGCGGCGTAGCACCCAAGGTTGACGACCTCTCAAGCCACGGCTTCCTGCCCGCAGCCGAGCAGAATGCACTCATGGCTAAGTACCAGCACCCCATCATCAAGAAGTACGGCGAGATGGCACAGAAGGTAGGCGGTCACGGCGGTATGGACTTCTTCATGGACGCACGCCTCGTTTACTGTCTGCAGAACGGCCTGCCGCTTGACATGGACGTTTACGACCTGGCAGAGTGGTGCTGTCTGGCAGAGCTTGGCAGCCTGTCAATGGACAACAACTGCGCAGCAGTAGCATTCCCCGACTTCACACGCGGTGCATGGAACCAGGTCAAGGGCTACCGTCACGCCTATGCAACCCCCGAGGAGGAAGCAAAGACCGAGGCAGCAGCCGAAGCCTACACCAAGGCCCAGAAGGAACTTTGTGCCAAGAAGAAGCTCTGGGAGAAGTACGACAAAGCCAAGGCCAAGGCAGCCAAGGCCAAGAAGTAATTTACGGGATTTCCCGATCATATACAGCCCCGACTCAAATGCGAGCCGGGGCTTTTTGTGCACAAATGTATCCGGTAGTGTGCAATTTTTTAAGAAATGTTTGCACCATTTCCTAAAAAGTGTTACCTTTGCACCCGAATTAAGCACAAAAGTGTAAAATTATGAGAAAAAAAATCCTTCTTTCGCTGGCAGCAGTGCTGGCATTTGGCACCGCTTTTGCAGGTGGTCTTAACACAAACACAAACGTAAATGCACATTTCCTGCGTTTCTTTACACAGGACGCCAATGTGACACTTACATCACTTCACGCAAACCCCGCCGGCAGTGCATTCCTCACCAAGGGCTGGCACTTCAGTATCCATAACCAGACTGTTGTTCAGCAGCGCAACATTACTACTCAATTCCCACTCTTTCAGTATAACCCCAAGAACAACGGTTCCGATACACACCGTTACGAGGGTAAGGCATTTGCACCCGTAGTTCCTGCCTTAGGCTTCAGCTACAACAGCGGCAAGAAGTGGAGCATCAACGGCGAGCTTTGCGTAGTAGGCGGCGGCGGAGCATGCGAGTTCCTGGACGGTATCGGTTCGTTCGAGGCACTCTATGCAGGCAAGCTCTATGGTGCAGTAGCTCCAGGCTATATACAGACAGTAGTGCCGCAGCTGATGACAGCCTACGGTATGGACCAGGCAGCAGCAACTGCACAGGCAAGACAGATGTTTGCCAGCAACTACCGTTTCAGCAACACCGCTTACATGAACGGAAGCAACTATATGTTCGGCCTGCAGGTCGGTGCAACATACAAGGTTTTGGAAAACCTCGCCGTATATGCCGGTATCCGCGGTGTCTATGCCACAGGTAACTACAACGGATATGTACAGGACGTAATGTACAGCACAGACGGAGGCCATAACTACAACTACGTTTCCGAGAACGGAACCCAGCAGCTCGCAGGGCAGACCGTCAATGTCAACGGACGTAATACCACGCTGAGCATGAACTGCGATCAGACAGGCTTCGGTGTAACCCCCGTCCTCGGTATCCACTGGTATATCAACGAACACTGGAATCTGGCTGCCAAGTACGAGTTCAAGACCAAGATCCGTATGGAGAACACAACCCGTATGAACGAATACACACAGACTCTTGTTAATCCGCTCAGCCCGAACTACAGCAATACCCTTGCAGCCTTTGCTGACGGCAAGAAAGTAGCAGACGACATCCCAGGCTACCTGGCACTCGGTGCACAGTACAGCCCCAAGGAGAACATCCGTATCGGCCTGGCATACCACTGGTTCCAGGACACCAGCGCAAACAAGGGAACTGCCGAGGTGACAAACCCCGACGGTACAACATCCATTGTCGACAAGCGTGACCTTATCGACCACGATACACACGAGGTATTGGCAGGTATCGAGTGGATGTGCCACAAGCGCCTTACCGTCTCAGCTTCATGGCAGAAGACAATGTACGGCGTCAGCGACCGCTACATGAACGACATCAGCTTCTGCTGCTCAAGCAACTCCCTGGGTTGCGGTGTACGTATCCATGCCAGCAAGCTGTTCAACATCGACCTCGGCTACATGCACACCTTCTACCAGGACCGCACCGTTACCACTCCGACAGCCGTAGGTCCTAAGATTGACACTTACAACCGTACCAACGACGTTATCGGTGTCGGTCTCAACTTCGCCTGGTAAACACAGCGATATACATTTATTCAAAATAGTAAGTAAGTAGGTAAGTAAGAAGAGTAGGAAAGTGAACAATCCTACTCTTCTTTTTTCATTCTACACTTTTCATTTTTCACTCTTTCATGGCTCGCCCAGATAATAGGACGCGCAGCACGCAACGTCAACGGACTTGCCATGATGTAGCCGTCAAATCAGGTTGTTGGTAATCGCATAGATCGTCAGGCCCGCAAGCGAACGGATCTGAAGCTTGCGGACAATGTTACGCCTGTGCGTGATTACCGTATTGACCGAAATAAACAGCCGGTTCGCGATTTCCTTGTTCGACATCCCCTGTACCAGACAAACGATTACTTCCTTCTCCCGTTCAGAGATGGATTCCCTGTTGCCCGCCTGATGAATCATACTCGAGAGGCGTGCCGACACTTCGTTGCTCTGCAACCGGTGTTCCAGGATACGGATAGCGGGAATGAACAGAACCTCCTCCACACTGCTGTGGTTCGAGAGCCATTCCTCGTTGTTGTAGATATCGAATAACGTCGCCGTCAGCTGGTTATTGACAAGTCCGTCGTTAGGCAGATATTTGATGATGATGTTCTTCAATTCGTGGAATTTCCCCGTGGTATCACTATGATGCCTGGCATAGATTTCCACGTTGTAGTCAGGCTTATGCTCCCCTCGCAGAAGAGCCTCGACGTATGGGAAAAGCGTCTTCTCCTCATACTTCATGTGAATACGTATGTCATGTGCATATTCATCAAACAGACGCATGATTAGTACGACCAGGTGGTCACTCTGTTTCAAGGTCTCTTCCAGTTTCTTGCGGATAACCGGCAACTGAAAGTCCAGAAAATAACGGTGCGAGGCATGCAGATAGTCCAGCAGCGTTTTCACCGAGATTCTCTCATCGGTCGCCTTTGGGGTATAGCCGTTGATCAGGAAATTGACAACAGTCAGAAAAGTATGGCAGTCCACTTGCTGCTCTGCACATATCTCGCTCACCGTCTTGTCGCCGAAGCCCAGTCGGATGCCAAAGGCACTCAGCCCCTGCAACATACTGTGATTGTCGCTGATTAGGTCAATCATCTTGTCATCAGCCTCGTATAGTTTCACCTTTTTCATCATAAAAGCATTTCTCGGCTGCAAAGATACGACAATTCCCCGTGCATCACAATCCCCTTTTGTGGGTATTGTATCTTTTTTTGAATGAGCGTACATTTGCATATAATTAAAATACTGTATGCATATCCAGAGACTTTTGTGTGCGACAATAGTGCTGGCGTTTGTGCAATTGGCTAATGCACAGGCTGTTATACGTGGTATTGTGATTGACACAGATACGCAGGAACCTGTCATTGGGGCTACTGTTGCAGATGCGACCAGGCAAAAGCCGCTGACTGTTACAGACAGCGAGGGCCATTTTGCAATACCTAAATATAATTATCCTAAACAACTAAAAATTACCTACATAGGATATAAACCCAAGTTTCTTGACATAAAGAGGGCCACATCGGAGCTGATAATCCGCCTGGAGCCAGAGATTAGTATTCTGGGCGAGGTCGTCGTTACGGCAGAGGAGAGCCGTGGACTGACCAGTACTTCTAAAATCAGAAAACACGCCATGGAGCACCTGCAGCCCTCCAGTTTTGCTGATTTGCTCGAACTGTTGCCTGGAGGAACCAGCAAGGATCCTATGCTGAATGTCGTCAACAACATCCGTCTGCGCGAAGCAAGTCCCATGGGCAGCAATTATGCAACTTCCTCGCTGGGAACCAGTTTTCTGGTTGACGGTGCGCGCATCTCGACAAATGCCGACATGCAGTCCGTGAGCGGTGCATGGGAGTCGTCTGCCTTGAATCGCGAAAGCACCAATTCGGGTGTGGATATGCGTACCATTTCGACGGACGACATTGAGAGTGTCGAGATTGTGCGCGGCATCCCGTCTGTTGAGTATGGTGACTTGACAAGCGGACTTGTTAAGATAGAGCGTCGCAGGGGCGGGAGCGACTTTCAGGCGAGGCTGAAGGCAGACATGCAGTCGAAACTGGTGTATGTAGCAAAGGGCTTTGAATGGAGGAACCTGACGACCTTGAATGTCAGTGCTGACTATCTTTATTCCAAGGCAGATCCAAGAAACTCGCTGAACAACTACAGCCGTCTGACATTCTCGGCGCGTGCGGGACATACATGGCAGCGACCGGACTACAGGCTACTTTTGACGACAAACGTGGATTACACTGGTTCGTTTGATGGGGAGAAGCAGGACCCGGACCTGAACAAGGGTTCGGTAGACAAGTACAGGCAGAGTTATAATAGGATTGCGCTGATGACAAAGCTCGAGCTGAAGATGATGCAGCGGAAGTGGCTGAAAAGTGCTGAGTTTATGGTGGCTGCATCATATCATCATGACAGGATTTCGCGTACGAAGACGGTGAGTCTGCAGAGTATGACGGGTGCCGTACTGAATAGTGAAGAGGGTGAATACGACGCGCTGATTTTGCCGTATGTGTATGATGCTACGCAGGATGTGGACGGCAAGCCATTGAATGTGTTTGCAAAGCTGAATGTGAGTCTGCAGATACCGAACAGGAGAGTTGCGAATACATTGATGGTAGGTGTGGACTGGAATGTGGACAAGAATTATGGCGAGGGACAAGTGTTTGACGTGCTACGTCCGGTGTACCCGACTGCACAAGTACGTATGCACAGCCTGGCAGAAAAACCTGCGAATCATACATTGTCGTTCTATGCAGAGGAGAGGGCCACATTGCCACTGTGGAGTTGCAAGCTGGATGTGATGGCAGGCATACGTGCCCAACAGATGCTGAATCTGCCCAATGACTATGCTATGCATTCCAATTTCTATCTTGATCCGCGTGCCAACATGGGATTTACCTTTCCACGTTTCACTGTGTTCGGCAAACCATCGTTTGTAAGGCTTTCGGGCGGTATCGGACAGCACACCAAGATGCCTACAATAGACCAGTTGTTTCCCGATCCGGCATATATTGACTTGCTGCAGCTGAAGTATTATAATGTGAATCCGGAGTACAGCCGTATAAACTACCGCACATATATTATTCCGGGTACCAATGCTAAGCTGGGACCTGCGCGTAACCTTAAGTGGGAGGTGACGGGTGACTGGGATGTGGGCAGTAACCGTCTGACGGTGACTTACTTCGGGGAAAACATGGAGTCGGGTTTCCGCAACCAGACTAACTACGCAGCCTACGAATATCGTAAATACGATGCATCGGGTGTGGATGCATCGACATTGACAGGGCCTCCGTCGCTTTCGGATATGCCATATCAGCTGCTGACGGAACTGTGCGCCTATACGCATTATGAAAATGGAAGCCAGACCAAGAAGGAGGGCGCCGAACTTACGTTTGCATCGAAGCGCATACCGAAAGTCAACACTCGTCTGACGATTACGGGAGCATGGTTCAGGACTACATACAGAAACTCGCAGCTGATAATGGAGCGCCCGAGTGTGGTTGTGGGTAACAGCCGCCTGCAATATGTAGGGCTGTACCGTGACCAGGAATGTGTGGTGAACGAAATGGCGAATACGAATTTCATGTTCGATACGGATGTGCCTAAGTTGAAGCTGGGCTTCTCTATTTCAACGCAGTGTATGTGGTTCACGTCCACGGAGCGTGATGCTCTGAGCCGTGAGCCGGATGCCTATATGGACGGACAGGGAGTGATACATGAATGGACGCCGGAGTGTGCGGGGGATGCGTATCTGAAGTGGCTGATACGTTCGTCTACAAACTATACGTACAGTACTGTGCCGTTTGCGCTGACGCTGAACATGAAAGTGACGAAAAAGTTGCTGAGGGACAGACTGAAGGTAGCAATGTTCTTTAACAAGATATGGGATTTCAGTCCTGACTACGAGAGTTACGGCAAAACGGTCCGCAGGCACACAAAACCCTATTTCGGACTTGAAGTAAATGTGAAAATATGAGAAAGATTATATTCCTTTGCATGATGGGTCTGGCGGTGGTGCTATGTGCCTGTCATCAGGACAATGATGATTATATGACCGTTGCGACGGTGCACCTGAACGGAGGTGAGGGAATCAGGATAGAGCGTGTGCAGGCGATGGCACATTTTACAAACCTGAATACGCGTCATGTGACCAGTACTGCTAATTTTGACGGAGCAGATGTGCAGGTCGAACTCTTGCGCGGTGCATATCAGGTGCTGATTGAGGGGATACTGAGTTGCGTAAACGCTGACGGTGTGCGCAGTGTCCGGCAGTTCAGGGCTGTGAGTGACTATGTGGAACTGGCGGGAATCGGAAAGAGCCAGGCGAGTATTAATATTATTCTGTTGGACTGATGGGACGTTTAGTGTGTACTGTGGTGATATTGTCTGCATGTATGCAATGGGCAGTGGGGGCAGAGACAGACACGGCATATGTGGAGCGCTATTCGCTGTGGCGCCAGACATATGAACAAGCCTTGCAGAACCCGGCTATGATGACACAGGCCTATATGAAGTCGCATACAGAGCTGAGTGTGAAGTGTGACTATAGGCATCAAGGCGAATCTTACCGCTTGGAGGAAGGTACGGGGTTCGTGATGCCTGAGATAAAGGCTGACACATATATACGTTTGACGGGATCTTCGGTTGTATGGGGCGAGGCATCGTACAGCAACGGCAAGCATTATGACAAGGTGTACAACAATGTAGCGGACTTTGATTTATTGTATCCCGACGTCATTGCTGATAGCATAGGAGGCGATACTCATAGGGAACGTTATTATTTTGCCGGCGGATATGCTGCCGAAACGGGCAAGTGGAGGTTAGGTGGTGTGCTGGAACTGCGTGCCGAGCAGGAATACCGTACGTATGATCCGCGTATGCGCAGCGTGGTGTATGATGTGTTGCTGTCGGCTGGCGCGGCCAGATCTATTGGAGGGTATGTGCTGGGTCTTCAGGCCGATGGTAATATATACAGACAGACGGCCGATGTGGATTTCTACAGCGAGTTGAACGGCATGGGAGAACTGCAGATGACAGGATTGGGAACCCATTACGTAAGATTTTCGGGCTCCAACCGTGATATCTTTTACCATGGCAAGGGCGGAATCCTTAGCTTGGACCTGCAACCTTCAGGAAATTCGGGTTGGCAGGCCCGTCTCAGTCACGGCATACATCTGTACGAGCGCCTTTCGGACGAATACAATTCCATGCCCCTGACTACGCTATATCGTCAGCAGACAGCTCTTACTGTAGGATGGAGAAAACAGTCACAGCGAAGTGAGAAGGCCCTGCTGGTGCATGCACTATACGACAGGCGGGCCAGTGACGAGCATGTGGCAGGTACGGCTTCGGGGCAGGAGTATCCGATACTGACAGACCTGACAATGTATCACGAGCATCATATTGATGCGGGCATTACTGCGCTGTATGGGCGCGGTGACTGGTATTGGATGCTGAAGGGGGGATATATGAGCAACAGGGAGAGGTACGAATATGTGGAACGCAAGGTGGAATATTCCCGACTGTATGGCGAACTGACGGCACAGTGGCTGAAGAAGGTAAGGCATAACCTGTGGCTGAATTGGTTTGCCAAGGCTGGCTATGAGGGCTGTATAAGCGAGAGGATAGTGATGCCCTATGCTAATATGTCGTCGGGGATAAGGAATTATATCAACCATAACTGGAAATATCAGAGAGCCGGATATACGCAGTTAGGTACAGGCCTACGTGCCGACTACAGACCACAGAGATGGCGGGTAGGCTTGTTCGCCCAGGTTGCTGCAGCATTGAGATTATGTTCGGCAGGCAGACAGGAGATAAATCTGCAAGTTTCTGCAGGAGTTACGATTTAAAGATTTACTATTTACCATTTTACATTTTACTAAATAAACAGAAAAAGATGAAAAAGAGTGTATTTTCAAGCCTGGTGCTTGTATTGACAGGAGTGTTGTTCTTTTCGTGCACTAACGAGGATTTACCGCCTGTGCTGGAGAACGGCAGGATTACAATCGAGATGCCGCTGAATGTAAGCGATGTTGTGCTGAACAGTTTTGAAGGTACTGCAACCAACATACAGAGCGGGGAGGTCGTGACGTTACCACAGCCGGAGAAAGAGGGCGAGAACTATGTGGTTACGCTTCCTGCGATGGCGAGTGGCCGGTATAATATTATGGCAAAGGGAAACATCTCGTTTGTGAAGGACGGTGTTGCCGGCAATACTGACTTCGATGTTGTCTCAAATGATGTGTCTCTGGACGAAACATCGGCATCAACGAGGGTGGTTGTAAGTTCGTTCAAGGCCGAGGGCGGATTCGTTTTCTCGGAGATATGTACGACAGGAACGGTTACACCACAGAACAAGAACTACAACTACGATGCATATTTTGTGATTACAAACAACAGCGATGTCGTACTTTATGCCGACAGTATCGTACTGATTGAGTCGCAGTACCAGAGCAGCAGCTCGGGTAACAATCCATGGAGCCCAGATGTGCGTCCTTATGCAATACCTGCAGGTGCTGTGTTCATGATTCCCGGCAATGGTACCGACCATCCGGTTCAACCCGGCGAGAGTATCGTGATTGCCAACAATGCGATGGACCACACGACGGTGAACGAGAACTCGTATGACCTGACGGATGCAGATTTCGAGGTTTATCTGGATAACGGCGGAAATAGTATGGATACAGATTACGATACCCCCAACATGGAATATATATGGTGCTATACAAATACTATCTGGCTGCCTTCGGTTCAGCAGAACCGCAGTTATGCAATTGCTCGTATGAGGGAGAACAAGGAGTCGTTCCTGGCCAATCACAGCGAGACGCCGACGTATACAGCCTCGACCGGCAAGCTGATGGAGAGCAAGCAGGTGCAGATTCCCAACGAGTGGGTTCTGGATGCAGTAAACCTGGGTACGGAGGATGATTTCGGCTGGTTTGTGATTTCGGAGACTCTGGATGCAGGTTTCGTGGCAGGTCGTGCAAATTCCAAGGATACGACACAGCGCGGAACATCCATCAAGCGTAAGAAGGACTCAGCAGGCAAGTATATTGACACAAACAACTCTACAAACGACATGGAGGCCAGGCAGACGCCTTCGATGAAGAAATAAGGTATGAGAAAGATATATTCGTTTTTTGCACTGGTGCTGTTGTCCATAGTGGCAACAGCCCAGGGATTACCGCAAGACCCTACTGTCCGCAAGGGTCGCCTGAAGAACGGCATGACATACTACATCCGTCACAATGCAAGGGAAGCAGGTCTTGCCGATTTCTATATAGCCCAGCGTGTGGGCAGTATTCTGGAGGAACCGCGTCAGCGTGGCCTGGCCCATTTCCTGGAACATATGGCTTTCAACGGCACAAAGAATTTCCCCGGCAAGGGTGACAAGTTGGGAATCGTGCCCTGGTGCGAGACCATTGGTGTCAAGTTCGGAGCCAACCTGAATGCCTACACCTCCATTGACCAGACAGTCTACCACATAGGCTCGGCTCCCCTCAAGCGCGAGGGCATCATAGACTCATGCCTGCTGGTACTGCATGACTGGAGCCATTATCTCCTGCTCGAGGACAATGAGATTGACAAGGAACGCGGCGTTATTCACGAGGAATGGCGTACACGTCGTGCAGGCCGTGCCGTACAGCGTCTGCAGGAGCAGGCAATGCCCAATGTCTATCGCGGCACCAAGTACGAGGACTGTCTGCCCATAGGCTCTATGGCCATTGTCGACAGTTTTCCGTATCAGGACCTGCGCGACTATTATCACAAGTGGTATCGTCCCGACTTGCAGGCCATCATTGTCGTTGGTGATATTGATGTGGACAAGATGGAGAAGAAAATCCGCAGGACATTCTCATCCATACCAATGCCCAAAAAGGCCGCCAGGCGCATATACTATCCTGTTGGTGACAACGACCGGATGATTGTAGATATCCAAAAGGACAAGGAACAACCCATTGCTCTGTGCAATATCTATCAGAAATGCGAGGCGACACCCGACAGCGAGAAGGACAGTGAGAAATATCTGCGCGACGACTATGTCAGCGGTCTCGTCAGCACCATGCTCAACGACCGCCTGATGGAGTTGCGTCAGCAGGCCGACCCCCCGTTCCTGAGTGCAACTGGACGTGTCTCACAGTTTCTGGTCAGCCGGACCAAGGATGCTTTCTCACTTAGCATCAGTTGTAAGAAAGGTAATATCCTGGGGGGTATCATCACCGCTGTAGCCGAGGCAGAGCGGGCACGTCAGCACGGCTTCACACAATCCGAACTGGAGCGTGCAAAAAAACTGCGTCTTAATGCCGCCGAGCGCAGGGTAAAGATGCAAGACGACTACCGCAATTCGCACTACGTAAACAATTGCCTCGGAAATTTCCTTACAAACGAACCCTTGCTAAGTGTGGACTATAAACTGGGGATTACGCAGAAACTGGACAAGGAGGTTACGCTTGCCGAGGTGAATGCAGCCGTCCGCGAACTTATTACCGACAGGAATCAGGTCGTTATCATGTATGCCCCTGACAAGGAGGATTACGAAGTACCAACCAGCGAACAGATAGAGCAGGTCATCATTGCAGCACAGAGACAGCAGTACGCACCTTATCGGGAAGCACAGTTGAGCCAGTCTTTTATCAGTACTCTGCCGCAGGCAGGCACAATTCTCAGCGAAAAGCCATATCGTCACGGTTTTACCGAAATAACACTCAGCAACGGTATGAAGGTCTATGCCAGGAAAACTGACTACGAAGCCGATGCCGTAACCCTCAGTATGCGTGCAGACGGCGGAACGTCGCTGTATGGTGACGAGGACATTCCCAATTTCGCTTTTGTAACGAGCGGTGTTACTGAAGGCGGAATAGGAGAGTTTGACGCAGTTACATTACGCAAGATGCTGACAGGCAAGAGCGTGCGCGTAAGCCCGTCGGTAGGAAGCACAGGGCAGGCTATTGGCGGCAGTGCTTCGCTCAAGGATATGGAGACAATGTTCCAGCTCGCGTACCTGTATTTTACACAGCCGCGCAGGGATACGACCGCCTTTGCCAGCCTGATAAACCGTCAGTATGCCTTCCTTGCCAACCGCAATGCGTCGCCCAAGGTCGATTACAACGACTCGATACGTTCTGTCCTGTATGACCACAATCCTCGGCTGCAGCCCGTTGTGCAGTCGACTCTGGCCAAGGTTAGCTATGACCGCATACTTCAGATATACAAGGAGCGCTTCGCTGATGCCGCCAATTTCCGGACAGTCATTATAGGTAACTATGATGAGCAGGAGTTGCGCAGGATGCTGTGCCAGTATCTCGCAACTTTGCCGGCTACCAACCGTCATGAGCAGACCGACTATAGCCGTATTCCACGTATTGCGGACGGACAGAAGACTGTCAGGTTTACAAAGGCACAGGCAACACCGCTGGCGAATGTCAGCATATTCCTTACCGCCGACGTTCCTTTCAGCCCTCAGAGCGATTTGGAGCTCGACTTCCTAAAACGCTGTCTTTCCATAGCCTACACCGATTCTGTCCGTGAGGAGCAGGGCGGCACATACGGCGTAAGCGTCAGCGTAGATCTGGACAAGGACGACAAGCCGAATACGACGATGAAGATTTCCTATAATGCCGACCCGACCCGTTACGGGGAACTTAATCCCATTATATACCGGCAACTGCTGAATATAGCCGACTATGGTCCTGCTGAGAGTTCAATGCAGAAAATCAGGGAGTACCTGATAAAGCAGTATGCGCAGGCAGCAATTACCAACGACTATTGGAGCTATATCATCTGGCACGAGCTGGAGGATGATACCGACTTTGACAGCAATTATTGCAATATGGTACGACAGATAACACCCGTGGACGTTCAGCGCATGGCACAGCGCTTGCTGGAGACGAAACGCTGCATCGAGGTCACGATGCTATCGGAATAGTTCCAGTGGCGCAGAGCTCCGTTAATAGTTCCAGTGGACCGAAGCTCCACTGGAACTATTTTTCACTCTTACTCTTCTTACTTACTTACTATTTTTGGGGTGGGTGTGTTTTTCTCCCGTGACAAAGAACTCACGCGTACCTTATATAAAATAAGAAAAATACTTTTTATATATATAACTTCTCTCTCAGAAAAAAACCCTATAGTAAAATAGTAAGTAAGTAAGAACAACAAGTAATAACACGCGACTCTTCGTCCAGTTCTGTGGACTTATTTCGTCCAGTTCTACGGACTTTAGTTCGGAGCACCTCGTCCATCATCCATCTGTTAATGTTTGTTAATGGAGCGAACTAAAGCGAACAAAACGTAACAAAAGCGAAAAATAGGAAATTCCGCCTTTCTTGCTACACTATCTTTGCACCGTCATGACAAAAACCATTGTTTAACCATTAAAATCCCCCAGCCAATGATTTTTGCCTAAAAACTTGCATCATATTTGATAAGTGTGTATATTTGTGTTGTCTATAAGACTATAGTAGCTTTTAATCGTTTATATACAATCAGAATCAAATATTGTTCGATGAAACAGAATTTCTTAATATTTTTTGATTTTTTGGCAAAAGGTATAATGAACAAGTCATGCCTAATTTGTTTCTTTTGCATTATCTGCTGTGTTCATATTTCCGCAATGCCTGAGATAGATTGGGATGACGAATCTGATAATGCCGTTGAACTGGACGGTATTTGGTATTATATTATAGACGACAAAGCCTATGTTTGTGAATATCGAGGTAATCAGAAGGATGTTGTAATTCCAAAGCATTTATTGTTTGATTATCATAGACATTTGTATTTTGATCAGTATCTACATTCTGTCTATAAAACAATCCATGTAGATGCAGATGTAGTTGGAATTTATCATGGCGCGTTTAGAGTTTCTGGGATAAAATCAATAGATATTAAAGCAGTTGTAGAAATAGGTAATCAGGCTTTTTATGGTTTGTCAACTTTGACAGACATAACTTTTTCTGATGGAGGTGGAGTTACTGCAATAGGGAGAGAAGCTTTTTATGATTGTACTAATCTTGCCAACGTTAATTGGGGATATAATTGCACCTTTACAACAATTAAAGATGGCACTTTCTTACATTGTACTAGTTTAAAATCCATTAATTTCCCTGAATCAGTAGAAACAATTGAGGAGAATGCTTTTAACGTATGCACAGGGTTAACAACTGTAAACTTTCCTCAAAACTTAAAGAAAATAGCTGGCTTTTACAAGTGTACTGGTTTAACTTCATTAACCTTTCCTCAAAGCCTAAAGGAAATAAGTAGTTCTGCTTTTTCTGGTTGTACAGGACTTAGAGATTTATCCTTTCCGCAAAATTTGGAAACGATAGGAAGTAATGCTTTTTATGATTGTACAGGACTAACCAGTGTTAATTTTAACGAGAATCTAAAAACTATATGTACCAAAGCATTTTATGGATGTACGGGATTAAAAAATGTAAATTTTGAACAAGGTATACAGGAAATAGAATGGAACGCATTTGAAAAATGTACTGGATTGACTTCACTAACCTTTCCTCAAAGTCTGGAAATATTACAAAACTCTGCTTTTAATGGTTGTACCGGACTCGCATCAGTAATTTTTGAAGGAAATATCCGCGAGGTAGGATATGATGCATTTAAAGGTTGCTCCGAGCTTAAAACCATTGAATTGTATAATGCCGATTCGTTAACGGTTTATAGTAGAGCATTTAAAGGCTGTAACAAAATAGAGAATGTCAGATGCCGTGATATAGGCAAATGGTGTCTTGTTACCTTTACGGATTCAACTGCAAATCCGGTTTATTATTCCCGTCACCTCTATTATCCACCAACCGCCTTGCATCCTAAAGGCAAGCCTGTTAAGGAAATAAAAGTGCCTAGTGGAATTAAAGATATTAGTGCATTTGCTTTTGTAAATGCAGATGATATGACTCGTATTGATTTGCCAACCAGTGTTGAGTCAATTGGGGATTTCGCCTTTAATAGTGCGGGAGCAAATATACAGAGAGTACGAGTTCGTTTTCGAAATGCTTTTGAAATATCAGATAGCACATTCAATGAACGTGCGTATAGGAATACTCCTTTGTTAGTCTATTCAGGATGCCAAGATGATTTCAGTCACACTAGGGCATGGTCGTATTTTGACAATATATCTCCAACGGGAGATTATGTTTTTACATTCGACAAGATTATGAATAGCGACGCAGACCTCATCTCGTTATTGGAATCATCGGGCTTGGAGAACTGGGATACGAATAATGATGGCGTGCCTTCCGAAGGAGATGAACCACTTGATTTGCCAGATACAACCGATGATGATTATAATCTCATCTGGACAAGCAGCAATACGGACGTGGTAGTCATAGACGGTTATACACTTACAATGGTTGGACATGGAACTACAACCATTACCGTCTCCGTCCTTGGCGATGATGACAGTGTGCTGGCTGTCAAGGAGTTCACGCTTACTGTTGCAGAAAAACCATCTTCAGCTGAACCATACAAGCCATTCAGTACGACAACGGCTTATTATCTGTACAACAAGGAGGCAGATCTGTATCTATGCCCAGGCAACTCCTATGACACACAGGCTTCTGTAGGAGAGGCTGGCATGGATATGTTGCTAGAGGATGTGGCTGGCGAGAATGAATCCTTCTTCGTTGGTGATACTCAGTGCGCAGCATATGCTGTTAACACACGTATATATAATAGTGCAACCGCACACTATATGGGAATGTCGGACGACGGAACTTCTGCATATTTCGACCAGGAATCGGCTGCATGGTATTTTGTGCCGCAGGAGGACGGTACATTCCTGCTGAGTTCTAATACCACAGGAAATTATCTTTACTATGACGGGGTACATACGGCATTGGCTATAACTTCAGATGCTACTGAGAAAGGTGCCAAGTGGCACGTAATGACCCGCGAGGATATTATCGGCAAGATGGAAACTGCTACAGCTGATAATCCAGTGAATGCTTCAAGCCTTATCGAATATGCAGATTTCAGCCGAAACGGAAAACTGAGAGTCGGTGTATGGCAGGGTAATCCATCACGTGGTGGCAATAACAACAACTTCTGTGCAGAGAAATTTGACTGCAACTTTAACGTATATCAAATACTTACAGGTTTGCCAAACGGTGTCTACAAGGTAAAGGCACAGGCATACTACCGTGAAGGTGCTGACCAGAGTTATAATCCGACACCTGCATTGGAATTGCGTAAGAATGGCAACGAACACCTTTATGCCAAACTATATGCTAATAATGAGGAGACTTCTGTTCATTCCATCTTTGATGAAGCTGGCGATTGCATATATGGATATTATACCGAACTGGGAGTAGTTCCTAATAGCGTTTCACATGCGGCTACGGCATTCCTACAGGGATTATATTGGAACGAGCTTGAGGTAAATGTTACAGACGGCACACTGCAGTTGGGTATAAAGAAGGACGAATATGTATTCTATGACTGGACGTGTTTTGACAGTTTCCGTCTATACTACTATGGACCGGAATACATCCTTGGCGATGCCAACGACAGCGGCGGAGTGGAAATTGGTGATATCACATCCGTACTGACGCTGATGGCTAATCCCGATGCTACGGGTTACAATAACAAGGCTGCCGATGCAAACCAGAGCGGCGTGATAGAGATTGGTGACATTACTACCATACTGACGATAATGGCAGGAGAATGAGGTGCTCCATTCCCAGCCTATGCCTTGAGCAGGGCGTCGGCAAGGGCTTCCATTGCGGGGAGGTCGCTGTCCTTCATGCGGGATGTGATGGTGACAACGGGCTCTACGATGGTGCAGTCCTTCATTGTCTCGATAATGCCGCGCATGGTGCGTGCTGCGCTGGGTGCCCAGCTGCCGTTTTCCAGAAGGCCGAATGTGCGTTTCTGGTAGTTCTTGATCTGCAGGTGGTAGAGCAGGTCGTGCATTGGGGGAAAGACGCCTGCGTCGTAGCTGGCTGCGCAGCATAGTATGCGCGGATAGCGGAATGCGTCTTCGATGACTTCGGCAAGGTCGTCGCGGCTGAGGTCGCTGACAACGACTTTGGGCGCTCCTTTTTCCTTGAGTATCTGTGCCATGCGCTGCGCTGCGGCGGCTGTGCCTCCGTGGATGCTGGCATAGGCTACGAGTACTCCGTCGGTCTCGGCTTCGTAGCGGCTCCATGTGTCATAGAGGCTGATGGCTGTTGCCAGTTTCTGTCCTGTGAGTACGGGGCCGTGCAGGGGGCAGATGGCCTGGATGTCGAGTTTGGCTGCTTTCTTGAGTACGGTCTGTACGGCTGCTCCGTATTTGCCGCAGATGTTGAAGTAGTAGCGGCGTGCCTCGCATGCCCAGTCGTCAGTTTCGTTGCAGAGTGCTCCGAATTTGCCGAAGCCGTCTGCTGCGAACAGGACTTTCTCGCTGCTTTCGTAGCTCATGAGGACTTCTGGCCAGTGTACCATGGGTGCTGCTATGAAGTGGAGTGTGTGGCTGCCGAGATTGAGCGTGTCGCCTTCCTTGACGTTGAGCGTGCGGCTCTGCAGGTCTGCCTGGGGGAAGAAGTTGCGCATCATCTGGCTGGCCTTCTGGCTGCATACGAGTGTCATATCGGGGTAGAGTGCCATTGCCTGTGCAACGAGGGCAGAGTGGTCGGGCTCCATGTGGTGGCATACGAGGTATGCGGGCTGGCGGCCGTCGAGTGCCGCTGCTATGTTCCGGAGCCATTCCTGTCCCTTGCGTGCATCGGCTGTATCCATGATGGCAATCTTCTGGTCGATGATGACCCAGCTGTTGTAGCTCATGCCTTCGGGTACTGTGTATTGGCTTTCGAAGAGGTCGATGTCAAGGTCGTCTACGCCTGTGTATAGGATGTTTTCTGATACTTTCATATTGTTATGTACGATTTATTATAATGTACGATGTACGATTTACGATGTACGATTTACGATGTTGGAATTGATTTATGTCAATTTTTTGCATGCAAAGATACGTATTTTATGTTTAAGAATATGTTTTTTTAGGAAAAAGGTGTTAAATTTGCGCAAATTTTGAGCATTAAGGCTTGGATTAGAGATTAGAGACTATATAAAAAACTTTAACTAAAAATTCTGAAAAATGAAAAAGTTTATTGTAGCTATTGCAGCTGTTATGGTTGCATTTTCTGCACAGGCTCAGGATCAGAAGAATTACACTGGTTCTAGCAGTTTCTGGGACAACTGGAGCGTTAGCCTGCAGGCTGGTACTACCGAGTACCTGACCAACATGAGTGTGTTCACTCCTACAATCGTTGTAGGTGCTGACAAGTATCTGAACCCTTGGTTCGGTCTGGGTGCTGATTTCCGCACACAGATTGCTACTGGTAGTGTAGATGCTCCACTTCCACGTTACAACACTTACACTGTGTTTGATGCTGTTGCCCTGAATGGTTATGCTAAGTTCAACATGGCTAACCTGATTCTGGGTTACAAGGGTCAGCGTCGCATGTTCGAGCCTGTTATCTACACTGGTCTGGGTTGGGCTCGCAACACTGCAAGCGGTACTGCTCAAGGTCACAATGACAACATGACTTTCACAGCAGGTGCTGAATTCAACTTCAACCTGGGTAAGAAGCGTGCCTGGGGTATCGTTGTTAACCCTGCAGTTGTATGGGATGGCATGAGCGACTTCAAACTGAACAAGAACAATGCTGCTTTCGAGATTACTGCCGGTGTTGTTTACCACTTCAAGACCAGCAACGGTACTCACGACTTTGTTAAGCCAACTCTGCGCAACCAGGCTGAGATTGATGCCCTGAACGCTAAGCTGAGCGAGGCTCGTGCTGAGCAGGAGGCTAGCCTGAGCAAGATCGATGCACTGAACAAGCAGGTTACTGCTCTGAAGAACCAGGCTCCGAAGGTTGTTACAAACACTGTTACAAACACTGTTACAAACACTCGTGACAACATGGAGTGCTACGTTTACTTCAACCAGGGTAAGAGCGAGGTTTCTGCAAGCCAGATGCCAAACGTTGAGCGTATCGCTACATTCCTGAAGAACCACGCTGATGCTACTGTTTCTATCAAGGGTTATGCAAGCCCGGAGGGTAGCCTGGAGGTTAACCAGCGTCTTGCTAACAAGCGTGCTGAGAGCGTTAAGAAGGCTCTGATCAGCAAGTACGGTATCAAGGAAAGCCGTATCAAGGCTGAGGGTCAGGGTGTAGGCGACAGCTTCAGCGAGCCTGACTGGAACCGCGTAAGCATCTGCACAATCATGCAGTAATAGGCGGACTTAGGAGTTAAACAATAGAAAAGAGAAGGCCTCGGGGATTTTCCCGGGGCCTTCTTGTATGTATCGCAACAGGCAGTGATGTGTCAGACATCAATGCCGGCTGCGATGTTTGCCTTTGTCTGTTCGCTCAGGCTTTCGTAAGTGTCAGCCTCGGTCGGCATGATAGGCTCGAGGTATTCGACCTGTACCGGGTGTGTGTTGGGGAACTTGCTTGTACGCGGCATTGCCTCGAAGGCGCCTGTAATGCGGACTGGTACGATAGGTACGTTGAGCTCGCGTGAAAGGATGGCAAAGGTCTTCTTGAATTCGCCGACCTCGCCTGTATGTGTACGTGAGCCTTCGGGGAAGATGCACAGGTTGCAGCCTTGTTGCAGGACGCGTGACATCTTCAGGATGGAGTTCTTCAGGTTGCGGCGCTCCATAATGATGATGTTGTTGCGGCGTGCCAGCAGGCGGCGCAGCGGGGTGTTGATGTGCTCCTCGGTTGCGTAGAAGTATGTCTTGCGTACCTGGCTGTACGAGAGGCCTGCAAGTGCAATGGGTGCGTCGATAAAGCTCTGATGGTTGGGAGCCAGAATGTACGGACCGCTTGCGGGGATGTTGTGCCTGCCTTTGACAGTCAGTCTGTTGTGGCAGACGATGACAAGTTTCATAAGCTTGGCCCATACGGGGTACAGGAACGAGGTGTGGGGCAGTCGTGTGCGTGCCTGCTGTTCCTTGCTCTGGTTCTGCTGGTGCAGTATCTTGTTCCAGTCGATGTCGCCGACTTCCATGCGTGTCTTGTTGCTGGCAATGTGTTCGGCCATGGCAGCGATGTTGTGGAAGGTCGCCATGCTGTCGACGTCGATTTCGATGCCGAAGGTGTTCTCGATGAAGCCCTGCAGTCCTACCTTGTCGAGTGAGTCCATCGCGAGGTCTGTTTCGATGTGGTCGGTTCCGTGTACGGGAATCTTCTTCTCCTGCTGGATGTAGTTCTTCAGAATCCGGTACTCGCTGCTGGTGGGCTCGGGGGTTGTCTGTACCTCGGCTGCGTGGTCCTCGCGACGGCCGGCAAGGATGTCCTTGAGCTTGTAGCGCTGCAGCTTGTCCAGCTTGGTGCGTGGCAGGTCGCCGCGGTATACCATTACTGACATCAGTTTCTTGTAGCCCGGTGCGTTGAGGTTGTATGGCTCCAGCACCTCGCGCTTGAGGGCGATTTCCAGTTCGGTGTCGCTGCGCTCTGCCGCCCACAGCGGCTGTGGTACGATAATGGCGCGCAGCATGTCGCCGTCCTGGGCAACTGCTGCTTCCTTGACCTGATCCTCGAACTTTTCCAGTTTGTATTCTATCTCGCTGGGCTGTACGTTCTTGCCGTTAGAGAGGACGATGATTTCCTTGCAGCGGCCTGTGAGTGTGACGCGGCCGTCCTTGTCAAAGCGTGCTATGTCACCTGTGTGCAGATAGCCGTCCTTGTCGATTACGGCTGCAGTCTCCTCGGGACGGTTGTAATATCCCTGCATTACGTTTGGACCCTTGACGCAGAGTTCGCCCTCCTCGGGTGTTTCGTCGCTTCCGTCAAGGCTTATAAGCTTGCAGTGTACGCTGGGCAGAGGCAGGCCTGCACATCCGGGGATGTAGTCACCGGGGCGTGTGAAGGCGATGATGGGGGCTGTCTCGGACATGCCGTAGCCTTCGAGCAGGCAGAGTCCCAGTGTCTGCAGGCCGCTTCCGATTTCCTTGTCCAGTGCGGCTCCACCGCATACGCAGTATTCCAGGTTGCCGCCCATCTTCTTGTGCAGGCTGTGGAATATGATGCGTGAGAAGGCTGTGCTGTTAACCTTGGCGCACAGGCTGAACAGTGCACGTGATATGGCGTGTGCATTGACCTGCTTCATGATGCCTGAGTAGAGTGTCTGCCACAGGCGTGGTACGCCGACGAAGATTGAAATGCGTCCGCGGCACAGGATATTCATGATATCGGGCCCGCTCATTGACGGGCTTATTGCTACGCCGCCGCCCATGATTATCGGGGCTATCATACATCCCATGAGCGGGAGTATGTGGTGCAGTGGCAGGAGTATGAGTGTGCGTCGGTGGTCGTTGAAGACGGGTACCTCGAATGCCACGCTCTTGATATTTGCCCACAGGTTTGCAAAACTGAGCATTACGCCCTTGGGAGAACCTGTCGTTCCGCTGGTGTATATGATGACTGCGGTCTCGCTGTGCTTGCGTCCCCAGCCCACTGTTGTGTCTGAGAGGGTTTCCACGTCATTGTTGTCGGAAGCCAGTGGTGTCTGGAGCGGTGCATCCTCGTAGTCGTCGATAACCAGAACGGATGTCTGTGCGCCTGTCTCCTTTATTGCCTCGCGTGCAACAGCTTCGCGGTCACGGGATACCCAGATGCATGACGGACTGCAGTCGTTGATGATGTATGCCACATCGTGAGCCGAGTTGGATGCGTCTACGGGTACAGGGATGCCTCCGTTCTTCCATACCGAGAAGAAGGCATATATCCATCCTGCGCGGTTCTCGCTGAATATCAGGGTCTTGGTGTCTGTACCCTTGGGTGTGAAGCTGGCATAGTGGTCTATGCGTGCCAACAGCTCGGAATAGGAAATTTCCTGTGTGGCTGTGATAATTGCGGTTTTGTTGAAATCCTTGATCATTGTTGAACTGATGTTGGTTTGCTTGTTTGCGTAACCCGGAATTACATTATACTCACGTGACAAAGTTACGTTTTTTTTTCGTAAAAGCAAAACTCATACATCCAAAAGCGTGTCTATGTCGGTCTAAATGTTTAACTTTGTGTGCGATGAACGGAATCAGGAATATTATCTGGGATATGGACGGAACGCTGATGGATACATTGCAGGACCTGGCAATGGCTGTGAATCATGCGCTCAGGAAATACAATATGCCGGAGCGCAGTATGGAGCAGATACGGCGCTCGGTGGGAAACGGCGTCAGGCGGCTGGTCATGCTTTCTGTGCCTGACGGGGAGCATAATCCGCAGTTTCAGTCGGTGTTTGACGAGTTCCGCAGCTGGTATCTGCTGCATTGCGAGGACCATACCGTTCCGTATGACGGTATTCAGGAGGTGTTGCACGGGCTGAAGGCTGCGGGCTACAGGATGGCTATCGTGTCGAACAAGTTGCAGGAGGGCATAGACGAACTGCACAGGCGCTGGTTTGCCGATACCATAGACGTGGCTATCGGCGAGCGTCCCGGTGTTGCTCGCAAGCCTGCGGCGGATATGGTGCAGCTGGCAATGGGGGAGTTGGGGGCAACGGTTCAGGACAGCGTGTACATAGGTGACAGTGATGTGGACCTGGCGACGGCACGTAATGCGGGTCTGCCGTGTATCAGTGTGCTGTGGGGATTCAGGACACGCGAGGAATTGCTGCAGGTCGGTGCAGACTGTTTCGTCGAAAGGCCGCAGGATATAAGGTTAATTCTAAATAAGGAAATATGAGTGTTGCAGTATTTATTATCGCTACGGTTGCTGTTGCAGCAATGTTTGTCGTAGGCTACGTCATGGGACGTCGCAGTATGGGTGATCAGAAGGAGGAGATGCGTCTGCAGATGAACCTCATCAGCGAGCAGCTTAAGAGTACGAGTGAGAATGTACTGAAGACCCGTCAGCAGGAATTGGGTGAAAGCAACCGCCAGCAGGTTTCGCAGATTATCGATCCCTTGCAGAAGAGCCTGGAGGAAATGTCCCGTGCCCTGGAGAGCAACCGTCTGCAGCAGCGTGATGCCCTGACACGTCTGGACGCGACGATTCAGGCCAATATGAAGCAGAGCAGCGCCTTGGGAGAGAGAGCCGACAGGCTTACACGTGCACTGACGGGGGAGGTGAAGATCCAGGGTACGTTCGGTGAATTGAAACTGCGCCAGCTGCTCGAGGATATGGAGTTGCGCGAGGGTGAGCAGTACGATACCCAGGAAACTCTGCGTGACAGCAGCGGCCGTGCAATAAAGAGCGAGGAGGGTAGTAACCTGGTTCCCGACTATATCCTGCATTTCCCGCAGAACCGTCATGTCGTGGTGGACTGCAAGATGAGCCTGACTGCCTATGAGCGTTATGTAAATGCCGAGACGCAGGAGGAGCGCACCATGTATCTGCAGGAACATCTGAACAGTGTCCGCAGGCAGGTCAAGCTGTTGGCACGCAAGGATTATACACGCTATCTGCCCAAGGGTTATAACAAGTTGAATTTCGCCATTATGTACCTGCCTATCGAGGGTGCGCTGAATCTGGCACTGGAGAATGACACAGCCCTGTGGAACGAGGCATATCGCGAGGGTGTCATGATTCTGGGTCCGCAGACGATGTATATGAATCTGCGCGTGCTGGAGATGATGTGGACACAGATACGTCAGCTGGAGAACCAGGAGCAGATGATGAAGGCAGCTAATATGATTGTGGAAAGGGTACAGGACTTCAGCAAGCGATTTGACGATGTCGAGCACAGTATGCAGGACACGGTACGCAAGATGGAGTCACTGCGCATAACCACTGCCGAATCAGGCCCAGGAATCATAACCGCTGCACGAGCCCTGATCAAGGCCGGCGCACAGGAAAACCGCCGCAAGAAAACCCTGGAAGATAATGCGCTGCAAGTAGGTCAAGGCTGCGATTGAGCGAGAGGAGAATGAGGTGCGAAAAATCTTTTCACTGACCCCTTCTCAAACTTTATTATTAAGAAAGGGGGTATACCTTCTTATTAAGAAAGGCGGTTGCTCTTTCCTTAAAAGAATATGGTGCTTTCTTCTTAAGAGAGTTTGGTGCTTTCTTAGTAAGAAAGTTTCGGCCCCGTCTGGAACGAGGTTTTTATCAGTAACAAAAACGAGGTAGCGTTTTTCCCGTATCATAAGGTTAATGTTTTTCAGTGTTCCCGACGGGCATTATAACTATCTTTTTGCCTTTTTCTTGGCACTTATCAGATAAATCGTTAAATTTGTTGGAAGAAACCGCAACATAAAACCCACCTATGCGGCGACCACGACTCGGCCTTTCAATACCTACTGGCCGAGGTTGCCAAACTAAACCTCCACCCAAAACCGGAATCCCAATCATAATAAAATCTATTTCACATGGGAATAAAAACTACCCCCTCTCTCTTTGTTATTTTCACAACTCTAATACTATTTGCCGTATGCGCCTTGCCCGTTAAAGGACAGACAACACAGGTGCTGGATGCTGGAAAGACATTTTTGCTAAGTAAAGGAATTCCTGCAGATTCATTACAGTTGGAAGAAGTCGTGTTCCACGACGAATGCCACGTTCTTGAAAACAGATTGCGCTATGGCGGATGGGTGATTGTTGCTGATGAGCAATACCACAAGTTCCTGTCATCTCCCGTCCTGGCTTTTTCTACACGCGGGTACTTTGGAAAAAGCATACACAAATTTCATCAGAGGATTTTTGCCGATTATGCCACTCGACTGAAGGAAATCAAGCAAAACGGCACAGACAGCGATTCGCTGATGCAGATTACACGAAACTGGCAGACAGTCCAGCCCTTATTGGGCGACATTGCATGGAACCAGTGCGATTTGCCGATAAATTTTGGCGAAAAATCAGTCCATGTCAAGTCCGGTTGTGTCGGCACAGCCGAGGCACAACTACTGAAATACTGGAGTCATCCAGACCACATTACCGGAAATGTAGAGTTCATGGTAGACTCAGTTTCCAGAAAATACCTGCTATGTCGCGTGGACGGAATGACACTGACATGGCAAACCTTCCCCGCCAAAATGACATATGACAAAAAGAAACGCTATACGCTGGAACGCCTACAGGCAGTATGCAGCATGACGTTGTGCGCCAGCCACGGCGCAGGTGCCACCAGCGCATTCTCTGATCAATTGAAGTATAGTATGGTGCACCACTTCGGATTTTCCACACGTATGAAAATGCTCCACAAGAGCCAAATTCGCGTAAGCAGGATGTTCGATATGGCCTACGCCGACCTGCTTGCCCGTCGAGTTGTGTACATGGGATGTATGGGCCATGCTTTCCTATTGGACGGTTATACCGACGGCATGTTCCACCTGAACTTAGGATGGGGTGGCATTAGGAACGGATACTACAGACCCTTTGCCGACGAACACCTGCAAATGATTACAGGCATAGAGCCAGAACATGCGGCAGACGTACCGATAGAACGTCTGATTACCGTAAAAAAAGCAGGTACGCTGGCGGAACTGCTACCCGAGGAAGAGGCGATGAAAGTTGCAAAACTGACTATCATCGGGAAACTCAACGCCAATGACTGGCAGTTGGTGCGTCGCATGTCAGGTGCCGTAAGCACCGACGACCCCTCGTTGCCCATTGGCCGTTTGCAGGAATTAGACCTGAGCGGTGCTCATTTTGTTACGTCAAAGCAGTGGTTCCTACGTCTGCCTGCACATACGATAAGCTTAAGCGGATACTTCTATAAGACAGACTCTGTGCGTATCGGCAAGGACAAATATACCAACAGTAAAACCGTCAATTATGATATGCGCAACCTCAGCCACAAGGTTTTTACAGAACTTAAAGAGTTTGATACACAAAAGCACGATTTCATATTAGAGGAAGAAATACCGGATACCATTTATTGGGTACAACTGGTTCTGCAGGAAGACAGATTACCCACACGCATGTTCGCCAATTGCGACAACCTGCGCAAGATAATCTTCGGGAAGAATATCTATGATGTACGAAGCAACTGTTTTATGGACTGCACCAATCTCGAACATCTGGAATTCAGGGCAAGGAATATCACTTTTTCCGAGGGTGCCTTTTGGGGTGCCAGACGGCTGAAAAGCATTGCCACCTACAGCCGGTCGAACCTGAAAAGTTCCATGTTCAAGCGGATTTTTGCACCCTCGCTGGAAATCCTGACGCCATCCAAATAATTATTTTATCGTTTTCGTTTTAACCGATGCAAAAATTGTAACGCTTAAAACATTAACCTAAAACAATCAGAGACGCTCGACAACGGAGACCTGCTCTTCGTCCTCTACAGCATGGACCTCAATCCATTCAAGGATGGCGAACTGCTCCGCCTTCCCGTCAATGGAACATTAGACGGTGATACCAGCCTTTACACGATTCGCTATGCAAGTGCAGATGCTGTGAGCCACGAGGGGAATAATCTATAGTGTCTTTGGGCAGCGATTGGGCAAGATGCAGAAAGGCATCAATATCGTTGGTGGAAAGAAGATAATGTTGAAAGAATAGAAGTTGAAGCGCCTGATGGAAGAAAAATCCATCAGGCGCTTATTCTTGAACGGCGGAGGGATAGATATTTAGCGAATGACCTTCTTGCCGTTCTGGATGTAGATGCCGTGCTTGGGTGCATGGTTCAGGCGCTGGCCGCTGAGGGTGTAGATTCCGTACTGACCAGTAACTCCCGACTGACCATCCAGTGATGTAATGCCTGTAGCAAGGATGCGTTCCATTGCTTCGTTACGGGCATCGGTTGCGTTGTAGCCGGGAACCTTGATAAGCATCCACTGGCAGCCGCTGTCGTTTATTGTCCACTGTGCAACGGGCTTGGATGAATTCTGCGGAGCAGCGCACATATAGGCTTTCTCTTCATCGCTTCCGCTTTCACGGAAAGTGAAGCCGCCTGACTGCTGTGTCATCTCCAGGGCAAACGGCTCGGCCTGGAAGGTGCATGGCTGGCTGGTTACGTCAAATACCGGTACCTTGACGAATTGTCTGCGTCCTACGTTGTACAGGTAGTATTGGTTGCCGTATTTGATGACAAGCCACATGTTGTTCTCTGCGAAGCGGTTGACTGATGCCGAGAATGTTGAGTTGCTGCTCTCGCCAAGCCACAGATTGCTGCTGGACGGGTTGTTGTATATAATGCCCAGGCCGGCTGAGTTCTTGACGGTGTAAACCTGATTGTCCTGGATTTCGGCAAGTGTGGAGATCTTGTTCGCTGCTTCGTATCCTTCCTTGTCAGCCGCAAAATCGAGCATAGCTTCGGCTGTAGAGCGGGCACTCTGGCTGTCTGCCATCGGGACTGTGATAATCTGCCAGGTCGAACCGTTGTCGGTATTTGTCCACTGTGCAACGGGCTTGGACGAATTCTGCGGAGCTGCGCACATAAAGGCTTTCTCGTTAGTGCTTCCGCTTTCACGGAAAGTGAAGCCGTCTGACTGCTGTGTAATCTCCAGGGCAAACGGCTCGGCCTGGAAGGTGCATGGCTGGCTGGTTACGTTGAATTCAGGTACCTTGGCAAATTCCTTGCGACCTACATTATATATGTACCACTTGTCGTTCTTCTGCAGGATTACCCACGAAGCGTCGTCGCTGTCGTGGTCAACGCTCTGGCCCATTGCCGCATTGCTGCTTTCACCCAGCCAGATGTTGGTTTGTGAGGGGTTGTTGTAGATGATGCCCAGGCCGTTGGTGTTGATGATGTTGACGGCTTTCTGGTTTGCCTTCAGCTCATCCAGGGTGTTTATCCGGACGGGTTCCTCGGTTGTTCCTCCCTGATCCTCGGGGTCCGGGGTTGCAACAGGCGCAGTCGTATCCTCCTCGGGGGCGGGGGCCTGCTTGCTTGCCGCTACGGTCTCGATAAGGGGGTGGACATTACCGTTTATAATATAGGAGCATCTGCGTGCCATCGAACGTGAATTGGATGATGCCAGGTCGTTGCACATATCCCAGTACATTATGCCGGCAAGGTCGTTGTCCCTGGCATAGCGTGTGCGGTCGACAACCTGGTTCACCGAGTTCATGACGTAGTTGCTGCCGTTGTAGGTGAAACTTTCCTGATCATCTGTTATGTTGCCTGCAATCCAGTTATAACCGATTGCTCCCGCTCCGCCGCCACTGTCGGTGATTGTCGCGTAGGAGGGCAGCATCTTATCGCGCGGTACGCCCCAGTTTATGATGTTATTGACATAGTTCACGTATGTGCTGTAGTACGAGTGTGTTGACTGCGGACCGTACTGCTGGATGTTGAAGTAGTCGACATATTGCATCAGGTCCGTAGGGAAGTTGTATGTCACGTTGTGCATGCTGACAGAGATAGTCTTGCCTTCGTTCAGGAGCGGTCGCAGTTCCTTTATCATGAGACCGATGTTGCGCCAGCCTGACTGGCTATAGAGCCACTCGAAGTCGATGTCTATGCCGTCAATGCCTTCCTGGTTGGCAAGGTTGGCAAGGGCCTGTGCCATGCGTTTGCGGTTGGCGTCTGAACCGACTGCGACACTGAGTTTGTCATCGGACGGCTGTGATGCTGTGGCGAGCCATCGCTGACCACGCAGATTGCCGGCGGTATTCTTCATATAGTCCAGATAACCTGGCATGGAGTAGGAGTCGAATCCCAGGTTATGAGGCTTTTCGAAACGGTAGTATCCAATCTTGTTGTAGAAGCTCCATGCTGCGAGTTTCACACCTGGTGCGGGCATTTCGGCACCGCCCCGGTCGTTGGCAATCTGGGCCTCGGTGCGGGTAATGCTCCATGTTGCAAAGTTGTCGAACTTGCATTTAAGCCCCTGGCCGAGAATCATTGATGCCGAGCCGAGTCCTATGGCGTTGCCTGCAAGGTCGGGGAAGTCTGCCTGGGTGATGGCAAAGAAATACCAGTAGTTGCCAGTACGGAAAATGGAGGTCATACCACTGCCGTTCCAAGCCTGCAGTGCAGTCTTTTCGCCGCCGTTGTACTGCAGATAGATGGGGCCTGATGTTCCTCCGGTATTGGGCGCACCCAGTGTTATCTCGATGAAGTTGTTGTTGTCGGCACGCTTGGACAATACCTTTGCACCTTCCTTCCACTCGTCGATATTGAGCCAGAACTCGATGGTGAAGTTGGTTGCATCCGCAGGGATGATGCTCTGCGGCAGTGTCATTGTAGCGTCCTCGGTAGTAAGATGCAGCAGGCCGGTACGCTTGTTGCTTGTGCTGCCGAAGGATTCCATGTATTCTGCTCCCTCGCTTACAATACCCTGATGGACGGGGGCGTTGAACCATGCATTGCCGTCCTTGTCGGTGCTGATGCCCAGTATTGAGATAAAGTTGCTGAGACAACCGTAGTGGTCACTGTCGAAACCGGTCGTGAAAGTATGCTCCAGATTGTCGTATGCCATGTGAATGCGATACTTCATGTGTGGATTGTCGGTATACTTCACCTTCCTGACTCCGCTAGCCGACATTGTTCCGTGCAGGCCTGTAGTTGCCTGTGTGCCCTTGACGGTCTCGTTCTTGAAATTTATGACATTCGCACACTGCTCCTGATCCACTTTCCAGTAACCCAACAGCGACGACCACTGTGGGTGCAGCTTGTTGAGGGTGTTGTTGTAGAAGCTTTCGTAATCCGTCGGCAGCAAAGTTTTCCACAGGCGAATCTCGTCCATACGGCCATTGTAGTTGCCACCAAGCCACAGCGAATTGTTCTTTGCAGGAAGTGACAGGTACTGCTCCAAGGTATAGGTCTTTGAGTCGTTCAGGGTTACCTTGGTCTGATTGCCTGCCTTGTTCGCGCGTATCGTTACGTGACACCATTTACCCTCGCCAATACGGCTGTCGGTGATAGTCAGGTGGTTAGTGCCGTCATTCAGCACCAGGGCATGATTATTGCCAAGTTTTATACTGAACGTATTGCTGCGTATCAGTGCAGCCTTGGGTGTCCATTGTGTAGGACAGAACCAGAATTGCAGGGTATAGTCTCCTTCGGTTGCCGGAAGACCACTTACCTTGCCCAGATTAACTACACCCGATGGTTCAAACTCCAGACAGTAGTTGTCTACCTGAGCCATTGCAGCCGTAGCTGTCAACAGCATAAGTGCAAGAAGAATTTTTTTCATGTCAGTATGTTCTTGTTTGGTATTATTTTGCGGTTAATGTAGCCGTGTTATTATCAACTGTAAAGTGTATCGTATGTTGTGCGTATTCGAAACTGTAGATACGCTGCGAATCATCCTGATAATGAGGACGCGGGTCGTTCTGCAGCATCTGTGTGAGCAGGTCCCAGTCGTGTGGCGTAAGGGTAGGGTAGGCTGACCGGACTTCGTCTGTAATGACAACTTGCAAAGGCTCGGTTTGTATGTCATCTGTCCATCCTCCTGTTGCATCGGTATGCGCATCCGTAAACGGCAGATAAGGCTTGATATCCACAATTGCCGTACCGTTCATCAAGTCTGCCCCGTCCACGTACAAAACAGGACCGTCGGTACAGTTCCAGTCAATCTTCTGCAGGCGCACGCTGCTGAGTCCTATGTTGTTCGGGCGGAATGGCGAGCGCGTTGCAAAGACTCCCATCCGCTTGTTTCCGCCCAATAGCGGCGGCCGCACAGTCAGACTCTTGCATGGGGCGTCGAATGTCCACAGAAGCCATATATGGCTGAAACTCTCCAAACCTCGCAGAGCCTCCTCCCGCCTGTATTCCGGTTCAAGCACAATACGGGACACCAGACCGTTCACCATTCCGCTCTGGCGCGGAACACCGAACTTGCCGGTATATGCATTATGTATATGTGCGATGGGAGTCATTATGAAACAACTATGGAACAACTATTTAACTACCATTAGACAAATATAGAATACCACCGGTACCAACAGGCTTGGCAACAGGTTTACAGTCTTGCAGTCCTTGATTCCCAGGATTCCTAGGCCTGAGCTGACAATCAGTACGCCGCCTACGATGGAAAGTTCGCACCTCATCGGTTCGGGCATGCCGTCGCCGAAGAACCATGCAATTGCGTAGAACATTCCCTGCCACAGAAACAGTACAGGCGCTGCCATCAGCATAATCCACCCGAAGGATGCCGACAGTACAGCCGATGTAACCAGGTCCAGCGTGGCGTTGGTGTACAGGAAGGTATTGGCCTGTTCGCCAAAGTCCCATCCATGTGACGGGGACAGTGCCGAGAGCACAGGGCCGACAATGGCAAATGTCCCTATGCAGTACAGCAGAATGCCTGTGACAAGTCCCTGTACAGCATTGCTGTCCTTGCCCTGTCGGCGGTTAAGCTTTGCATTCAGCCTGTCTATCTTGCCCGACAAGTCCATCCAGGTGCCTATGACAGCACCGATGGCCAGGCTCAGGATAAACAGCACGGGATATTCGCTTTTGGCCATATTGCGCAGTGCGGCATCTGCTCCCAGGACCAGACAGGCCAATCCCAGAGCATTGAACATCGCTCCCTTGTATCTGTCTCCGATACCTTCACGGACAATGGCTCCGAATGCACTGCCTATGATGATTGTTGCTGTATTGACTATTGTGCCGAGCATAATCTGCTATTGAATGTTTTTCCGTATTTTGGTAAGATAGCGGTTCAGGCCATCCTCGTCTTTTTCGTCAATAAGCTGAATCAGTTCCTTCAGTTCGGCACGGATATCCTCGACATGATGCTTGGTGCGCGGATTGAACAGAATCTCACGCAGAAGGGTATCGTCCTCGCTCAGCACTCCGCGTGCTATCTTCAGGTGACGGTTGAACGTGGTACCGGGGGCATCCTGGTGCTTCATTACAGCCGAGAAGACAAAGGTGCTTACGAAAGGCACGGACAGCGAATATGCCATTGCCTCATCGTGTTCGTCAAAGCTGTATTCGTGTACGTTGAGGCCCAGGCGGCGGTACAGGTCAAGGAAGAAGATACGTCCCATGTAATCACCCTCGGTAATGACAATGGCATTCTCGTGCGACAGGGCACCGAGATTGGCAAAAGTAGGTCCGAACATGGGATGTGTGCTCACATAGCGCATGCCCGTCTTCTCGTAGAAGTCCAGAAATCCTGTCTTTACGCTGCTTATGTCGCTGATAATGCAGTTTTCTGGGATATGGGGTATGATTTCCTCGAAGACCTTCAGTGTATTCTTCAGTGTAACGGCGTTGATGACCATATCGGGGCAGAAATCCTTAATCTCCGCGATAGAGGTGAAACGCTGTGTGTTGTACAGGAAACGCATTCTGCGGGCATCCACCTCGTAAACTGCGCACTCGTGGTCGAAGCTCAACACGTCGGTGAAGAAGCTTCCCATCTTGCCTGCTCCTAATATCAGTATCTTCATGATTACTTGCTGATGAGGTTAATTTGCTGACGAACGGATTCCTCGTGAATGGACTCGAAGATTTTCTTGATGCAGTCGGAATCAATACCCTTCAGTGCACCCTGTGCCCCACGCTTGTCCAGAATCTCGCTGTAGCGTTTTGTCTGGACGACCGTCAGCCCGTGTTCCTTCTTGTACAGGCCTATCTCACGCGAAATGCCCATACGGCGTGCAAGCAGGTCGATCAGTTCGTTGTCAATCTCGTCAATCTGCTTACGCAATGTTGCCAGAGATGTTGTAAGGTCAACAGCATCGCGGATAATCAGCATCGACAGGATATAGTCAAGTACATCAGGCGTCACCTGCTGCGAAGCATCGCTCCAGGCCTTGTCCGGCTCGCAGTGGCTCTCAACAATCAGTCCGTCCATGCCGATGTCCATTGCCTGCTGGCACAGTGGAGCAATCAGGTCCCTGCGTCCGCTGATATGGCTGGGGTCGCACAGTATCGGCAAGTTGGGCATGCGTCGGTGCAGCTCGATGGGAATCTGCCACATGGGCATGTTGCGGTACAGTTTTTTCTCGTAGCTCGAGAAACCGCGGTGAATAGCTCCCATACGCTTTATGCCTGCCTGGTTGATGCGCTGCAGGGCACCGATCCACAGTTCCAGGTCGGGATTGACGGGATTCTTGACCAGTACAGGTACGTCAACGCCTTTCAGCGCATCTGCCAGAGACTGTACGGCAAAGGGATTGGCCGTCGTACGGGCGCCTACCCACAGGATGTCGATACCATATTTCAGAGCCAGTTCAACGTGTTCGGGCGTTGCAACCTCGGTGGCAATCATCATGCCCGTCTCTTCCTTGACGGCAGCCATCCATGGAAGGGCCATTTCGCCATTACCCTCGAAACCTCCGGGCTTGGTGCGTGGTTTCCAAACGCCTGCACGGAACATGTGGCAACCTTTGCCGGCCAGTTGCATAGCCGTATTCATAACCTGTTCCTCTGTTTCGGCACTGCAGGGACCTGCAATGACCAGAGGACGTATGTTGTCACTGGGGAGATTTAACGGAGAAAGATTTAATTCCATATTGATATGTACGATTTACGATGTACGATGTGTGATTTACGATGTATGATTTATCATTTTTGCTATTCTTTCCAGAGCCTGCTGGAACTTCTCGTCCTTTGCACACAGGCTTATGCGAATGTAGCGTGCACCGTTTGAGCCGAAGATAAATCCGGGGGTGATGAACACGCGTGCCTCGTGCAGGACGCGTTCGGTCAACAGCTCACAATCCGTATACTTGTCCGGTATGCGGCCCCACAGGAACATACCTGTCTGGTCGTGGTCAAACTCGCATCCCAGGATGTGCATTATCTCCTCGGCATAGCGACGGCGGCGGGCGTAGTTTCCGATGTTGAACTCACGATGCCAGTCATCAGCATTGTCCATAGCTTTGGCTGCTGCCAACTGTATTCCGCGGAAAGTTCCGCTGTCGATGTTAGACTTGATTTTCAGTGCCCACTGGACAAATTTCCCGCATCCCAACAGCATGCCTACACGCCAGCCGGGCATATTATGGCTCTTGGACATCGAATTCAGTTCTATGCAGCACTCCTTGGCCCCCGGAATCTGCAGAATGGACAGTTTCTCGCCGTCGTTCAGTATAAACGAATACGGGTTGTCATTGACGATTACAATATCGTGCTTCCTGCCGAATTCCACCAGACGCTCGTAGGTCTCGCGCCTTGCACGTCCTCCGGTCGGCATATTGGGGTAGTTTGTCCACAGCAGCCTGATGTCGCTGTTTTCCTCAGCCAGCCGTTCCAACTGTTCAAAATCGGGCTGCCAGCCGTCATTTTCCTTCAGGTCGTAGTTGATTACCCTTGCTCCCAGAATCTTGCTCAACGATGTATATGTAGGGTAGCCGGGATTGGGAACCAGAACGCCTTCCCCGGGATTTACAAAAGCCAGAGTGGTATGCAGTATTCCCTCTTTCGAACCTATCAGCGGCAATACCTCTTTGGCAGGATCCAACTCAACATTGTAGAACCGCTTGTAGAACCCAGCAATTGCGTTGCGCAGCTCGGGCGTACCCATAGTTGGCTGGTAGCCGTGTGCGTCGGGCATCTTTGCAACCTGGCACAGGGCGTCAATGGTTTCTTTGCTCGGAGGCATGTCAGGACTGCCAATGGCGAGGGAAATCACATCCTTGCCCTCGGCATTCATCTGCGCAACCTCCTTCAGCTTACGCGAGAAATAGTATTCTTGTACCAGACTTAATCTGTCTGCGGGATTTATCATATCAATTCGTAATTTAATTCATAATTCAGACCGTGTATTCACCCAGGTTCTGCAGTTCGTGGGTCAACGGTGTTATGGCATTGACTGCCTGGTGGAAGCGTTTGTAATCGTCAAATGCCACATCAATGTAGAACAGGTACTGCCACTCTTTGCCTATGATTGGCAGAGACTGTATCTTGCTCAGATTCATCTTGTAGAATGACAGTATGGACAGAATGGCGCTCAACGAACCCTCTTCATGCGGCAGCGACAGGACCAGCGAAGCCTTGTTTGTCTTTGTCATCTCCCTGTATTTGCCAGCTTTTGCAGGATTGGCCAGAATCAGGAAGCGCGTAAAGTTATGCTTGTTCGTCTCAATGCCTTCCTCCAGCACCTTCATGCCATAGATTGCAGCAGCATCCTTGTGACAGATTGCTGCATGACCGCGCAGCTGCCTGCGCTTGATTGTTGCGGCAGCACCTGCAGTATCCGCTACTTCCACGACCTTAAGTCCATCGTGACGGTTCAGGAATTCACGGCACTGCATCAGGGCAACCGGATGCGAGTTCACCTCCACCACATCTGCCCAGTTGTCTTCGGGCAGACACATGATAGAATGGCTTATATGCAGTTTGTGTTCGCCAACTATCGTCAGCCCCGAATCCCTCATCAGTTCATAGTTGTGCAACAGACTTCCCGCAATTGTATTCTCTATTGCCACCACTGCCAGAAGTTGGTCGTCTGCGGCCATCTCACGGAATACGTCTTCGAACGTGTCACATTCCACCAGTTCGATATCCTCGCCGTCGAAATACTGATGTGCAGCGATATCGTGGAAACTGCCCTTTATACCTTGTATTGCTATTCTTTTCATTTTCTGTTGTCAAACTCCCCAGAAATGCTCTCCATTATCGTCGGGTCAAGTTCTGCTGCCCGTTTCAGGTCGGCAATCGCACCAGGATGGTCTCCAGCCATCATCTTCAGCCGTCCGCGCTCTTTCAGGACATTGGCGTTTTCACCGTTCTGCTCCAGCTCGTCAGTAAGGGCCTTTATGATAAAGTCATAATTCATAATTCATAATTCATAATTGTGGAACAACTATGGAACGGGCGAAGCCCATGGAACAACTGTTTAACTACCATTTATCCCTTCAGCTCCTCGACAATCCTGATATTTACCTTGCATAGTTCCTCGCTTGCCATTGCCAGGTTGCGCTTGAACTCGTCATAAGTCTCCGCGCTGTTGTCACACAAATCCGTGACGCTCTTGACCAGAAGTACCGGCACGTTGTACAGCGAGCACACGAATGCGACTGCAGCACCCTCCATATCCTTCAGCTCACCGTTGTTCTCCTTTATCATCTGCAAGTCACACGGCTGCATGTCCAGCGAGCTGCCTGTCGTTACCTTGCCCATTGGCAGGTTCAGTTTTTCCGCCAAAGCCTTGGTTCCATCCCACACGGGATAGTTGCCCAGTGCCTGAGTGCCCCATTCGTCATCACCCGGCACGCGGCGGTCGTGGAACATTACGGCATTCCCAAGATACACCTTGGCAATATCAGCTCCGTTGCTGCTGAATGCTCCGCATGTGCCGCTGTTTATCACCAGGTCGGGATGCAGCTTCTGTATAGCCGCCTGTGTGGCGACACTTGCCGATTCGCAGCCTATCAGGTCGCTTCCATGCACCTTCCCGTTCAGTACGACATACAGGTCAGTGGCCGAACCCATCCTGGCATGATACAGCCTGCAGGGCAGCGGACTGAAGAAGCCAGGTACTTCCTGCACCCCGAAATTGTCAATGAACGGCTGTGCCTCGGCCTGCATGGCCACGATATATGCTATTATCATATTTCATAATAATTCATAATGGCGCAAATATACGTTTTTTTCGATAAATATTTGTACTTTTGCACGCGAAATGAGTCAATATATAGCCTTTTTGTCAGCACAATTGTGGGGATGGCCCATGATTCTGCTTTTATTGGGGACCCACATATACCTTACGGTGAGGCTCCGTTTCCCACAGCGTCATATATTCCGCGCAATCAAAATGAGTTTCACGTCCGACAAGGGCAGCCACGGGGATGTCTCCCAGTTCGGTGCCCTTGCAACAGCCCTGGCGGCAACAATAGGTACAGGCAACATCGTCGGAGTCGGTACCGCTGTGTGGCTGGGAGGTCCCGGAGCCGTTCTGTGGTGCTGGCTCACCGGCGTATTCGGTATCTCTACCAAGTATGCCGAGGCGCTTCTGGCGGTAAAATACCGTGTTAAGGACCGCAAGGGTAATATGCACGGAGGTCCAATGTACGCACTGCTGCGAGGCCTCGGATGGCGTCATCTTGCCATACTGTTCAGCATTTTCACTGCAGTTGCCGCACTGGGAATAGGAAATATGGTTCAGTGCAATGCCATATCGTTGCTGTGCTACGAGAGTTTTCAGATTCCCGTATGGCAGAGCAGCGCTGTTGTCGCAATACTTACAGCCGTTGTCATCCTGGGCGGTGTGAAGAGCATTTCCCGCATCTGTTCGGCCTTTGTGCCCCTGATGGCATTGCTCTATGTGCTGGGTTGCGTGTATATCCTGATAATAAACGCCCAATATATAATTCCGTCCCTGCAGCTGATACTGCGCAGTGCCTTCTCTCCGCGTTCTGCGGCAGGAGGCATGATGGGCGGCGGTATCATGATGGCTGCACGCTACGGTATTGCACGCGGACTTTTCAGTAACGAGTCAGGTCTTGGCTCCGCTCCCATAGTAGCGGCAGCAGCGCGTACACGAAGCATGGTGCGGCAGGCTCTGGTGTCCAGCACAGGAACATTCTGGGACACTGTAGTCGTATGTGCGATGACAGGCCTGGTCATCGTCAGCAGCGTACTGGCGCACAGCGGGATTGACTTCAATGCAGGCGGAGCCCTGACTCATGCAGCATTTGCGACTATTCCGTACGTCGGAACACCCCTGCTGCTGTTCGGCATAATTACATTTGCCTTCAGCACAATACTGGGATGGAGCTATTATGGCGAGAAGGGAATAGAGTTCCTGACAGGAACACGTGCGCGGATACCGTATCGCATCGTTTATGTAATATTCACCTTTCTGGGTGGAACAATGCCGCTTGCACTTGTATGGAATATCTCGGACCTGGCAAACGGTATGATGTGTATTCCCAACCTGGTATGCGTGCTGGCCCTGTCAGGAGTCATAGTGCGTGAAACACGCAAGGCTAACATGCTTTGACACTCATCTGCACATTTCGATGCACAGGATGTTCTGCAGCGACCTTGCCGATTCACTGCCCGTAATACTGTTCATCAGTATCGAGAAAGCCAGTACGTGACCGTTCTGCGCTTTCAGGTAGCCGGATAGGGTAGAGACGCCGTTCACTGTGCCCGTCTTGGCACGTACCTTGCTGTGTGCCAATGTGTTGCGCATACGTCTGCTCAGGGTTCCGTCCATACCGGCCTCGGGCATTGACTCCAGCAGGGGGCGGTATATCCTGGGATTCCTGTAAGCATATCTCAGCACCGATGTCAGCACCTCGGGCGTTGTCTTGTTGCCGTGCGAGAGCCCGCTGCCGTCCTGAATGGTATAGTCCTGAATCCGTGCCCCCGAACGCCTTACCATATCCCTTACACGCTCTTTGCAAGCCTCGTAGCTCCAGTTGCGGACACTGTCCTGGTTTACCAGGTTCAGCAGCATCGATTCGGCATAGGCGTTGTCGCTGTTCTTCATCATGCGCTTGAGCACCACAGGCAGCGGTGTTGCCAGTGAAGTGTACAGGTCGCCTATGCTGTCACGAGCGTTGTTGAACGTAGTATAAGGAGTGTTGGATGAGAAAGTTACGCCATCATTCTTCAACGAAGACACCACGTTCTGTACAATGCTCCGCGACGAGTGCTTGTTCCAGAACCACTCCTGGTAAGGCATGCTGTTTTTCAGCGGCAGATAGCTGATTACGCTGCCGTCAATCGAATCCACGTCCATACCCAGCAGCTTCTTGGCGATGTAATCCGCAGCCTCCTTGTCCAGCGTCGGGTCAAAGCGGTCGTGGATATAGATATTTCCCTTCACATACTCGTGTTCGGCCGAGTCACGGCAGAAATACAGATCCGTCCTGATGTCCGTCTTGAAATGATATCCTGCACCCAGGTCGTCAAGCGCGGCAACGGCAACGAAAATCTTCTGGTTGCTTGCAGGGATGAACAGTTCCTCGCTGTTATGCCTGTATATCATCGAGTCGCTTGTCAGGTCCCACACGGCGATTCCTATGCGGTCACGCAGCGTAATTGTCTTGCGCGTCGTGGTATAGGTATACCTTCTGTTCCTGCGGCCGCGTCGCACGGGGACACGTGTCCTGACCGTGACCGTTGCAGTACGGTGGCGTTCCAGCATCGAATCCAGACGAAAGCGGAAACTCTCCTCCCACGTCATAGGAATCTGAGGGACGATATCCACGGTGTCCTCCTCGATGTTCACCACGATTTCCTCCTCCTCGTCAGTATACTGGGCCTTCGCACCGGTGACGAATGCAGACAACAGTAGCAAAGGCAGTAATAATCTCTTCATTATGGTGCCGGTGTGCTATATCTTGTGTGCAAAATTAAGTTTTTCTCCTCTGAATACGAAGTTTTTTGCCGATAAAGTACGTTTTTCCTGATATTTAGATTAACTTTGAGGGGAAATCGAAACCAGAAGCGACAGATAATAACCATGAACGACATGATAAACCGCACTTTGACACCCTCCCTGCGGAAGGTCGGGTGGGGGCTCCTGTTTTTCATTGCCCTCATTCTCACATCCTGCAGCAAGGGACGCGTCATCACATCCCGTATCGAGGATGATGCGGCAGTACTGCATGCCGACAGCACCCTGCGTGATACCGTTTTCATTGACCTCAGCCGTCATTGGTCCGACTACGGGAGTTTTCTGTTTCAGGATCTTGGCAACGAGAAGTACGGCAACGGCAAGTACCACCGTGTAGGCGAAGTCCTTCTCAGTATTGACAGCGGAACCGGTGACAGCATCGTCAGCGCCTACAAGGAAGTCACCTTCTATCCTGTCATCCGTCGCGACCATATCGACGAGGCCGACCAGGACTATATTATACTTCCGCACCTGGGTTATGCCATACACGAGGAGCTTCCCGTATCCAACGGCCTTGTAGGCTATCCGCATGGCGAGGTCTATGCCCTCAATCCCGCCTACAGACACTTTTCCGGCATACCCCGCCGCGACGTAGTCAAGTCAGCACGCGAAGCCTGCAAGGACAGTCAGTACAAGAGCCTTTGGCGCCGCTATGCCATGAGCTACCGTCGCGGAGATTTCCTCAAGGACGGCATGTTCACCCACTTTCCCATATACTACAGGATAGTTCTCAACTGCAAGGACTCCGACAACAAGACATATCAGAGAAGCATTACATATACCGAGCATCCCATGACGTTTAATCCGTAATTCACAATTCATAATTCATAATGCATAATTCATAATATATTATGACAGATCAAGATAGAAAATTCATGCAGATGGCCATAGATGCCAGCATACAGAATGTAAAGAACGGCGGAGGTCCATTCGGAGCCGTCATCGTACGTAACGGACAGGTCATTGCCACAGGCGTCAACCGCGTAACCGCCAACAACGACCCGACGGCACATGCCGAGGTTTCCGCCATACGCAGCGCCTGTGCACAGTTGGGAACCTTCCACCTGCAGGACTGCGTCATCTACACTTCATGCGAGCCCTGTCCCATGTGCCTCAGCGCAATATACTGGAGCGGCATAACACGCATCTACTACGGCAACACCGCCCAGGATGCCGACGATATAGGCTTCAGCGACAAGTTCATCTATGACGAGCTCGCCACACCCATGTCACAGCGCAGCATCCCCGTGCAGAACATCATGCGCGACGAAGCCCTCAGCGCCTTCCGTGCATGGGAGGAAAAAGAAGACAAAGTGGAATATTAGTTATAAATTTATCTAACAATCTGTACCAATGAGAAAAAAACTCCTAAGGCTCCTGCCACTTGCAGCAGTGCTGTTATCAGCCTCATGTACTGACAGCCAGTACAATCTGTCCGACATCGATACCGAGTCAAGGTTTGTCGCCCAGGGTCTTGTCATTCCGTTGAATTTGGACCCCGTCCAGCTCGATGCCGTCATCAGCATCAACGATGGGGACGACATCCAGAAAGAAGCTGGAACCGGCAACTACTACTTTAAAAAGGAAAGTACTCAAGACTTCAGCTCCAATGATGTATATGTCGAGAAGATAACCATTGTCAAACCCGCAGACATTTCCGAGAGCGTAGTTCTGAATATTGCCCTGTCCGATGATATCATGAACAAGATAGAGCAATATGCCAGCAACAAGACTATAGGTCAGATTCTCGGTGATCCTGCTCTCAGCTCTTCTATCGGCATAACACCGGAAACAGAGGTGTACAAGATTGAAGTTGACGATTACAAGGAGTTCAATCTTAATGCCACGGGAATTGATCAGCGTATCACAAAACTGGGCGAACTTGGTTTTGACCCGCTGACACTCAGCATAAATGTAAAATTGGATGGATTGAAGAATCTGGTCAGCACAGTCAATATCAGTGATTTGGAAATAAGCCTGCCGGCAGGTTTGACAGTCACGGACAACGACAACTATAACACCGAAACCGGTAAACTGAGCTACGAAACCCTCGTAGTCGAAAATGGCAAGAAAACCATCCAGGCAACAGTTACAGGCATGGTTTACAGCACTATGTACGACGACGGAGCACGTTTCAGCGCCAATAACCACACCTTCACTTACAACAAGCTGTGCAGCGTGGGAGGAAAAGCCGTTGTAAAGGCCGGCGACCTGAACCAGAATGCAAAGCTTGCAGAAATCAAGAACGCAAAGACTGCCAGCTACAGTTGCGAAGTAAAATTTGACAAAAATATTGTAGTCAATTCGTTCAGCGGCGGCATCAACTACTCCATTGGTGACATTACCATCGATCCTGTTCACATTGGCAACCTGCCGGATGTTCTGAAGGAAAGCGGCACCAATATCGAGCTCGAGAACCCACAGCTATACCTCAGCATCAATAACCCGTTCTTCGACAACAACATCACTGCCCAGGCAGGATTGCGCATAGTGGGTAATGTACCTGTACCTGAATCAGCCGCAGGAAAGATTCTCACTTTCGACAAGAAGGATAACAAGATGGCACTTTCGCCCAAGAACGAAGACCTTCTGCCGGAAAAGACAGAACAAGGATATGTACATAATTCCTTCACCGAAATGGCAAACCTGCTCAGCGGTGTCAGCGGTGATCCCGAAAAGGACAAGATACCCGAAACATTGAACATCAGCATTGTGAATCCCGTTCTTAATGCCGACGATGTCAAGAACTTCGCACTTGGTGTCAACCATCCCGGCATTACCGGTAAATGGGAATTCTATACCAAGCTCTCCCTGACAGAAAAAAGTACTGTTAAGTACGTCAAGGAGTGGGATGACTGGGGAAGCAAGGACCTGGACGGCTTGACCGTTGAAAAGGCAATTGCCAACTTCACCGTAGACAAGGATGTTGCTGTAGATGCCGAGAAAATCAAGTTCACGCTTCTCGGCAAGAATGGTCAGCTGACAGGCGAGACACCACTCGTTGGCGATGAGGAGCAAGACATATCAATGGAAATGACAGGCGGCCCCGTTTCCCAAATCTACGGCGGCAAGATCGAACTCATACTCAAGGGTCAGGGCAAGCCGATCAGTGCCGAGCAGCAGCTCAATATCAAGAACCTGCGTGTCAAGGTCGACGGATACTACGACCGGAAGCTTTAATTATAAAGGTAGCAAACTAAATAAAATACGATAGAATATGAAAAAGATATATACATGGATTGCTGCCCTCATGATGGTGCTGGCACCCGCAGGCGCAATCGCCCAGAATCTGGAATCTGGTTACTTCACAGACGGATACCTGTACAGACACGAGATGAATCCGGCAATAGGGGACAGTCTCAACTACGTGGCAATGCCCCTGATAGGTAATGTCAACCTGGGTTTGGCAGGTAACCTGAACCTTACTGACGTACTGTTCTACAGAAACGGCCGTACCGTGCTCTATACCAACCCGCTAGTCAGCGCCGACGAGGTGATGAAGGGTATTACCGACCGCAACCGCATCGGCACCGACTTCAAGATACAGATCCTGGGTGCAGGATTCAAGGCATGGGGCGGATACAACACCATCGGTATCAGCATACGTGGAAACGAGAGCACCATCGTACCCAAGACATTGTTCGACATCACCAAGAACGGCTTGCGTAATGACACCTACGACATCAGCGGTCTCAGCGCCCATGCACACGCCTATGCCGAAATAGCATTGGGCCACAGCCATAAGATCAATGACAAATGGCGTGTAGGCGGTAAGTTCAAGTTCCTCCTGGGCGGCGGCAACGTCGATGCCAACGTAACCAATGGAGAGGTCAAATTGCTCGAAGACCACTATGAAGCCACCGTCGATGCAGAAATCCAGGGTAGCATCAAGGGCCTTGAATACAAGACAAAGGAAAGCGAGCACAATCCCGGCCGTACCATAGTCAACGGTATGAAAGTATCAGGTTACAAGATCAGCGGATTAGGCGTAGCATTTGATTTCGGAGCCGAATACACAATCAACGATGACTGGAGGCTTTCCGCCTCTATCCTCGACCTCGGTTTCATCTCGTGGAAGAACACCCGTCTTGCAGCCACACACGGCACAGTCAATACCGACAATTACACATTCAACGTTGACGACGATGCCCCCAACTCCTTCAGCAAGGAAGGTGAGCGACTGGGTGACCAGCTTGCAACACTCTACGAACTCGAAGACAAGGGTGAAGTAGGCGGCCGCACCACTATGCTTGGGGCTACAATGAACATTGGTGTCCAGTACACAGCCCCCTTCTACCGCAAGCTCAATTTCGGCCTGCTCAACACCACCCGCATCGACGGATGCTACTCATGGACCAACTTCCGTCTGTCCGCCAACGTAGCACCTGCCAAATGCTTCTCGGCAGGCATCAACTTCGCCTACGGCACATTCGGTCCCAGCTTCGGATGGATTATGAGCGTACATCCCAAGGGCTTCAATCTCTTCCTCGGTATGGACCACACCAGCTTCAAGCTTGCCAAGCAAGGTGTACCGCTGTCAAGCAAAACAGAATTCACAATGGGTATCAACTTCCCGTTCTGATATGTGCGGCGCCTTGCGCTGCCACATACCCCGTTGTCCATGCTGCCTGCAGGTTGAATCCGCCTGTAACAGCATCAACATCCAAAGCCTCACCCGCGATAAACAATCCCGGGTGAGCTTTTGTTTCCAGCGTATCGTAATTCATGCACGAAAGAGCGACACCGCCGCAAGTCACAAACTCCTCCTTGAAGCGGTTCTTCCCTGCCACATGGTACGTGTCCCCCGTCAGGACATTCATCAGCCGTCCCGTTTCCCTGTCGCCTAATGCACTCCAGCGCATACCGTCATCCAGTTTGGCCCTGCGAAGCAGATGCAGCCACAGGCGTCCGTTCAGTTCACGTGGATACACATTCCGCAACAGCTTGCCGGACGCACCCGCTGCCAATTCGTTCAGCATGTCCGTGATTTCCTCCCTTTCACCCGTCAGCCAGCGCACCATTATGTCAGCATTGTAGTTACGCTCTGCCAGAACACGCGCAGCATACGAACTCAGTTTCAGTATCGCAGGACCGCTCAGCCCCCAGTGCGTAATCAGCAACGGCCCCTCAGCCCACAGCTTTGTACCCGTCAGGCTTACGACCGCATTGTCTATTACCGCGCCCGTCAGCGCTTTCAGGCTCTCGTCATCCACGCACAATCCATACAGGCTCGGCACACACTCCACCAGCTCTATGTCCAGACCGTCCAGCAGGCTGTAGCCACGCCCCCCCGGCTGACCTCCTATGGTCACTATAACACGTCCTGCGCTGATTGTACCGCCGTTTGTCTCTATACGGTATCCCTCACCTTCGGGAATGATGCCCAGTGCCTTCGTTTCCGTCATTATGCGCACTCCCAGATTCTTCATCAGATACAGCAGGCAGTTCACCACCTGCATTGCATTCTGCGACCTGGGAAACACACATCCGTCATCCTCTGTAACCAGTTTCACCCCTTCACGCTCGAACCACTCAAACGTATCCCGGGGGCCAAACCTGTACAGCAGCCTCTTCATAAGCCTGTGCCCGCGCGGATAGACACGCTCCAGGCTCTGCACGTTACCGAACGAGTTTGTGATGTTGCACCTGCCGCCGCCTGTGATTGCAACCTTTGCCAACGGTTTCCTGCCCTTCTCCAGCACCGTTATGCGAGCCTCAGGGCACATTCTGGCAACCTCGATGGCCGCAAAACACCCCGCAGCACCGCCTCCGATTATTACAACGTCTTGATCCATTTGACAATGTGCATTCTTGCCATATTTCCGGCAAAATTGCTGCTAAGTTAAGAAAAATGCACGAACCCGCTCAAATTTTTTTCACAAAATAATCACTTTTCACTTTCCTGATGATTAATATCAGCAGGATTCCCAGTGCTGCATAGCTGAGCCAGTCGAACCAGGTACGCTTGCGAGGGCAGGAAAAGCGATATAGTGGCAAACGCTGTTGCCACTATAAACGCTATCCATGCAAGAGTGTTTTTCATAATTAGAATAGTTAAAGAATAGTTCCAGTGGAGCAGAGCTCCGTTAAAGAGTAGTTCCATGCGACTCCGTCGCGTTAAACAACCATTTAACAACTATGGAACGCTCGCCAAGACGACCATGAAGTTCTTGACCGGTGTTGCCCCTGCGGGACGGTCGCAGAGCTTCGGGAGTCTTAAGAGGGTCGACGAA
>JAFZVW010000030.1 GCA_017617635.1 Bacteroidaceae bacterium
GGTGTGCAGTATCGTCATCTGCTGGTGATAAAGGGCGGTGACAAGCGTATAGACTTTACTCCGCCGCATGATATTCCGCTGAAGCCCTGGCGCGAGTTTATGCCAAAGGCAGAGTGTAATGAGGCAGAGGAGACCTGCGCCTTGATAACCGACTTGATATACAAGTCACAGGCTTTGCTTAAATACCATCCGCTCAATATCCAGCGCGAGCATAACGGACAGGACCCAGCCAACAGCATCTGGCCGTGGGGTGGAGGCTACAAGCCGCAGATGCAGACGTTGGCTGAACAGTATCCCGATGAGATACGCCGTGGTTCGGTCATTACTGCCGTTGACCTGATTCGCGGTATCGGACGTTATGCAGGACTGCGTGTGATAGAGGTCCCTGGTGCCACAGGTCTGTGGGACACCAATTATCATGGTAAGGCAGATGCTGCCATTCGGGCACTGAAGGACGGCGATGACTTTGTCTATGTTCATATCGAAGCCTGTGACGAGGCAGGACACGACGGTGATCTGGAGCTGAAACTGCGTTGCATCGAGAATCTGGACAAGCACGTGGTAGGTCCGATTATGGAGTATGCCGAGAGATGTGCTGCCCATGGCGAACCGATTTCGGTTGCCCTTTTGCCGGATCATCCAACGCCTGTTGAATACCGCACACATACTGCCGAGCCTGTGCCGTTCGCAATATGGTATTCTGATATCGAGTCAGATAATGTGCAGACATTCGACGAGGATGCTGCCAAGGACGGAGCCTACGGCCAGCTGCAAGGCGACCAGTTCATAAAGCTTTTTATGAGTAAAAACGGTTAGAGGTTGCACAGTAAATAGTAAATGGTAAATTGTAAATATAGATGAAATACTATAGTACAAACGGAGCGGCTCCTGTCGCTACACTTGAGAAGGCAGTTGTCAGGGGACTTGCTGAGGACAAAGGACTGTATATGCCCGAGCGCATCAAGCCACTGGGACAGGACTTCTGGGATAATATTGACCGGATGTCGTTTCAGGAGATTGCATATCAGGTTGCCGACTGCTTCTTCGGTGAGGATGTAGATGCCGATAGTCTGAAGAAGATTGTCTATGACACCCTTTCATTTGATGTTCCTGCCGTCCGTGTGAGCGATAACATCTATAGCCTGGAGCTCTTCCACGGTCCTACGCTGGCGTTCAAGGACGTCGGTGCACGCTTCATGGCCCGCCTGCTACAGTATTTCGTAAATCGTAAATCCTCAAATAGCAAATCCTTAAATCGTAAATGTATCAACGTCCTTGTCGCCACCAGCGGTGATACGGGTTCGGCCGTTGCCAACGGTTTCCTGGGTGTGGACGGCATTCACGTCTATGTGCTGTACCCCAAGGGCAAGGTCAGCCCTATACAGGAGTGTCAGTTTACCACTCTGGGACAGAACATAACAGCCATTGAGGTTGACGGAGTATTTGACGACTGCCAGGCTCTGGTCAAGCAGGCCTTTATGGACGAGGAACTGAACGGGCACATGAAACTGACATCAGCCAACAGCATAAATGTCGCACGTTTCCTGCCACAGTCATTCTACTATTTCTGGGCCTATGCTCAGCTGAAGAAAATTGTAGATAACAAATCTTTAAATAGTCAATCCTCAAATCCTCAAATCGTCTGCTGTGTTCCCAGCGGCAACTTCGGCAACATCTGCAGCGCACTGTTCGGTAAGCGCATGGGATTGCCCATCAAGCGCTTCATTGCCGCCAACAATGCAAACGACATCTTCTTCCAGTATCTGCAGACGGGTCAGTACAACCCCAAGCCCAGCGTTGCTACTATTGCCAATGCAATGGATGTCGGTGATCCCAGCAATTTTGCACGTATATTTGACCTGTATGGTGGGGAGCATGCAGCAATATGTGCCGACATCAGCGGTGCAACATACACTGATGCCCAGATTGCCGAAACAATGCGCCAGTGTCTGAAGGAGACAGGCTATCAGCTTGATCCTCACGGCGCCTGCGGCTATCAGGCACTGAAGGACGGATTACGCGAAGGTGAAGTGGGCTTCTTCCTCGAGACCGCCCATCCTGCCAAGTTCAAGCAGGTGGTGGACGAAATATGTGGCGTTGATGTAGCAATACCCCAGCGTCTGCAGGCCTTCATGAAAGGCACGAAACAGTCAGTCGCCATGACCAGCGACTTTGCCGCGTTCAAAAAGTTCTTGTTGAAGGAATAGTTCCAGTGGAGCAGAGCTCCGTTAAAACGTAGTTCCATGTGGCTTTGCCACGATAAACAATTGTAAAACAATATGGAACCACTATTTGACAACTCTGGAAAAACTATTTGACTCTCTTCGTCATCGTCAGTACGTTCGTGCCGTTTACATACTGGTACGAAACGCTGTCCATAAGCTGACGTACCAGGAAAATACCCAGGCCGCCAATCTCGCGTTCCTGTGCAGACAGCGTAGTATCTGCATCCTTGGCCTGTGTCGGGTCAAACTGTACTCCCTGGTCCTTGAGTGTAAATGTAAGCAGGGTATCGTCCTTCTCCCTTACGGCCTTGACATCCAGTGTAAAGGTGTACTCCCTGCCGTCCTGTGGATAGGCATAGTTTATGACATTTACGACAACCTCCTCCAGTGCCACGTTCAGGTTAAAGGATACCTTGAGATTGCAGCCCGTAGCCTGGCACAACGCTTCCAGAAAACCCGGAATACGTTCCACCTCTTCGGTCCTGTTAACCAGTGTCAGTGTATCGTTGTATGTCATATATTTTGCTTTCAGCGTTTCAAAGGTATAAAATTCTTTTTACTCGTGAGCTCACTTGGCGATTTTTTTATATCTTTGCCGTTGAAATTGAACAACCGGAACAAAGTTAATATATATATATATGGAATTGATTATCAAGAACAGCGGTGAAAAGGTAGTGGCTACCCTGAACGGTCGCCTGGATACAGCAGCAAGCGTCAAATTCGCTACTGACATGCAGCCCCTGCTGGATGCCGCAGACAAGCACATTGTACTGGATTGTGAGAAACTCGAGTTCATCAGCAGCTCGGGCCTGCGTCTTTTCCTTACCCTGCGTAAGGCAACTATTGCAAAGGGCGGTGACGTAACAATACTGAATGTTACTCCCGATGTCAAGCAGGTATTCACCATCACAGGCTTTTTCTCACTCTTCATTTTCGAGTAAATGCAGGCAAGCCAGATTCAGGAAAGGCTTGAACTGATGCGCTCCCTGGGAGGAGCGCCTGTAGAACAGTGCCGTCCTTTGGCCGACGATACTCTGCAGAATGTATCCCCCGTGGCAGAGGACCTGGGTTTGAACAACATACAGCACGAGTTAGAGGACCTCAGCGTCAGGTACGGCTATCCCGAAGACTACAAGGAGATAAAGCACCTGATGCAGGAAAACGAGGCCATGTGCCAGATAATGTTCAAGACCTTTACCCTCCCCATCCGCAGTATGCTGGATTCAATGGGCCTGGAGTACGAACTCAAGTTCCGCATGAAAGGCATCTACAGCATCTGGCGCAAGATGAGAGTCCGCGGTCACCTGTTTGACGACATCATGGACCTGTTCGGCGCACGCATCGTATACAAGCCCATGACTGCCGAGCAGCTGCAGACAGTAACTCCGCTCATTGTAGACCCCGACATGGATTCCGAGCGCCTTACATGCTGGCGCATCTACAATGTCATCACATCCCTTTACCGACCACATCCCGACCGCATACGCGACTGGATTACACACCCCAAGCCCTCGGGCTACCAGGCACTCCAGGTTACAGTAATGGGGCCCGACTGCAACTGGATAGAAATACAGATACGCAGTCAGCGCATGGACGACATAGCCGAACGCGGCGATGCCGCCCACTGGAAATACAAACGCGAAACAAAAGCTTTGTAATCCTTTTTTTTATAACTCTCAAACTTTATTAGTAAGAAAGTTTCGGCCCCAACAGGAACGAGGTTTTCATAGACAATCAAAACGGGGTTTTCGTTGGTAACCAAAACTAGGTTTTTGTCAGCAACAAAAACGAGGTAACGTTTCTCCTGTGTCACAGGGCCCATGTTTTTGGGGCGTTCCCGATGGCATTATAACTATCTTTTTGTCTTTTTCTTTGCTCGTATTGAATAAATCGTTAAATTTGCTGACGTAAATCATACATAAACCCGCCTATGGCATAAACAAAAGGAGTTAGACATACATAAAGAAGCGTCCGCTTAGATTCTTGTTTCCGAAATTTCGCCAAAATCAAAGAAACATGCAAGAGTAAAAGCAAGGATGCTCACGCTGATAGCGTGGGCTTTTACTCGGATATAGCATGTTAGGTGTTTGGCGATACCTCGGAAACGTAGACGAATGAAGTCCACGTTTTTTTTGTACCCTTTTATAAACCTATAATATTAAACTATTATGAAAAAATTAATTATTTCCTTGGTTGCACTAGTAATGGCAACCATGCTTTATGCTCAAAATGCAGAGAACATTTCCTCTCAGGCAATAGAGACTCCTGTCAGCTATGCCTATCTGCCAGGTCAGAAATTCACATTGAAGTACAAGTTTTCCTATGACGGAGAGCAGTTTTACACCAATCTCCGATTCATCAAGGGCTCAGATAATGTCTTTCAGGCAGGCGACAAAATTATCTTTAAAACCACGGAAGAAAAGGAAGTAATATTCTCTGTGGTTGAAAGTCAATTAGAAAAAAACGCTTCAGACTACATTCCATTTGAAACATCCGCAGAGGAACTTTTTAATATGCAGAAAGGCATTCTGGACATTACATTTGTCAGGGACGGGAAAAGATACAGTCTTGAGCCAATAAACGACAAATATGCAGACACAAAAAATAACATCAAGAAAATAACTGCTGCCGCCAATGAGTTAGAATATCAAAGAAGTTTAACTAAAAAGAGTAACAATGCAGCTGGGGAGCTTAAAACAATTGCCCCAAAATTCTATAACAGAATTTATTTAGGTTATTCACCAACTAATGACGGGTGTGATTTTCTGAACATAGGTTACACTGGAGGTATTCGTTTGGCGAAGTCAAAAAACACTCCATATTTGCAGTTCGGTGCCCAGTTTGACTGGGAAGTTGCACCAAACGACAAAAGCGAGCTTTCAATCTCTCTTCCTATAGATATCTCGTGGAGATGTTATGTAGGACAATCGAATGTTGCTATTTCTCCTTTCGCCGGTGCAATCTTTAGAATTAACCCAAGACATTCTACCGAAGACGGTATGCTTTTGCAGCCTGGATTTGAAATTGGCGCAAACCTGGACTATAAGAGATTCTATTGCGGTGTTCTTTATCACATGGAGTTCTTTACAAGAGAGGGCTTAGGTCATATCAGAGGTATTGCTCTCAGAGTGGGATGCAATTTCTGAGTGCTTCTTTGTGTACTGAAATAATGGAAATCCCTTGCCACATGGCAGGGGATTTCTGTTGATGTGGGTGCCATAGCACAAAAGATTTTGTATGGTCTTGAAATCCTGCGTCTATACCCCCACTTTCGTAAATCAGTTACTTTTCTTTCGTAAACCTACTGGTTTTCATTCGTAAATCTACTGGTTTTCTTTTGTAAGCATATTGGTTTAGATTTCTCGCGCTACTGGTTTATGATTTTCGCTAACCGCCAAACGATAAGTGCCTGCTGGATGTTTTCCAACAGGCGCTTGTTATAGTATGGCCGAGTAATAGGTTGTAGATTTTATTTGACCAAAACCTTCTTGTTACCTTTTATATATAGACCTTTCCTGGATGGTTTGTCGCTGAGACGGCGGCCTTGCAGATCGTACAAATTCTGAACCTTTGAATCATTGAACTCTTTCACCTCATCAACGCCAGTGGGGTCGTCAATGGTTGTGCCGCAGATGCTGCACTTGCCTTCCGCCACCTGGTGCTGCTCGGCCTGGAACTCTGTGTTGCAATACTTACACTGCTCGGTATGGGTGTCGGTGGACTTATTGCCGCTGATGGCGTAGGTGTGGTTAGGGTGTGTACACTCGCTGACGATGACTTCTGTGTTCTGGGTCATGAGATACAGTTTGTCTTTGTCGAAAAGGGTGCCGTCAGAGGTCATGGCACACATACCGCTGGCAACGGTGAATTTGCTCCAGCCGTGGTCTTTCTCGTCAAAATCACTACTGCCGAAAGCTGTTGCATCTGTCTCGTCGTATTTTTTTGTATAGGCCTTGATAGTGCCGCCATTCAGTTGTATGCTGGTCACCTTGGCACCGCCACTGAAACCTGCGCCAATGCCGGCAGCATATTCATAGTCGTCTATCATGTGTTCATGTTCGGCAGCATAAGCTTCCACGTTGCCGCCATTGATGATTATTTCACCTGAATCCTGCATATGTCCGCCTCCGATGCCGGCTCCACTCAGTCCGCTTATGGCTTTGACGGTGCCTCCGTTGATGGTGATGCGACCGCAAAAATCGCTATTCTTCGTCTCGATTTCTGTGCCAGATTCATCAAGTCTCATTGGCTCGCCGGAGCCAGAACCGATACCTGCAGCCTTGAACCCTCCGTTTGCCGTGACAATGCCGTCGTTGATGACAATATCCTTGTGGCAACGGTAGTATCCGCCACCGATGCCAGCTGCCTCAGATCCACCGTTCGCCGTCACTTCACCACCGTCAATAGTGATGACGCCGCCATCGCCCTCTGGGTAACTCCAACCGTCCGTAGCACAACCACAGCCTATGCCTGCACCATCGGAGCCTCCTGTGGCTGTGACGATGCCGCCACTGATAGTCACGGTCTTACCTGAGGCAAAGTTTCCGCCACCAATACCGGCTGCAAGGCTACCACCCACGGCAGTCACTTCGCCACCGTCTATGGTGATGTCTCCTCCATCTATGACAACATAGGAAAAACCATTCTCACCGTCGCCGCTACCGATACCAGCAGCTTTTCCGCCACCATAGGCTTTGACGTTTCCGCCATGGATGACGACCTGACCGCTTGAACTGTTGTTGCCGCTGCCTATGCCGGCACCATAGTGACCACCAGTAGCGTTAACGGTGCCACCTAGTATTTCAACCAGTGTAGCCATCTTCTCCGAACCGCCGCCTATGCCGGCTGCGTATTCACCACCGTAAGCCGTAATATTTCCGCCACAGATGTAGATGTTGCCGCTGTTTCCGTTCGACTTGATATTGCCTATGCCGGCACGGTTTTTCTCCTTTCCGTCGGCTGTCAGCATTCCATTGTTCTCTTTCTGACCGCATATCTTCAATGTCGCACCCTCAGGCACTTCAAGATATTTGGTAATCAGTATGCAGTTGTCACAGAGGATGAGGGTCACCGTACCACCGGCAACGGCGAGATGGTCAGGTTTGGTTTCGCCAACGACGAAGTCACCGCTGACGTAATATGCCCCGTCGGCATCTAGTGTCGTAGTACTGCTGGTGATCAGGGTGGCATTAACGGTCTTTTCGGTCTCCACCACTTTCTTGTTCTCACTGTCCCATGTACGTTCCACATAGGTCACTTGTTCGCCAGCCCATACACAACTGACTGCCGTCAGCAACAGGGCGAGGATGGCAGATAATCTTTGTCTCATCTGTCTTTATTAATTGGTTTCAGTTCATTTCTATTGTCTGGGCGCGGTCGGGGCCTACGCTGACGATGGTGATGGGGCGTTCCAGGGCGCTCTCCAGGTACTTGATGTAGTTCTGGAAGGCTTCGGGGAACTGGTCCTGTGAGGTCATCTGCGTCAGGTCGGTCTGCCATCCGGGGATATCCTCGTAGACGGCTTGCCAGCCTTCGGTGTCGTAAGGCATTGTGGTTGTGCGCTGGCCGTTCTTCTCGTATGCAACGCAAGCGCGTATTGTCTCGAATGTATCCAGGACGTCGCTCTTCATCATAATCAGCTGTGTAACGCCGTTTATCATGATTGCATATCTGAGGGCAACGAGGTCTATCCAGCCACAGCGACGGTTGCGTCCTGTGACAGCTCCGTATTCGTGACCTATCTCGCGTATCTTGTCGCCAATCTCGTCAAACAGCTCAACGGGGAATGGTCCGCTGCCTACACGTGTGCTGTAGGCCTTGAATATGCCGAATACCTCGCCAATCCTGTTGGGGGCGACGCCCAGTCCTGTGCATACGCCACCTGTGCAGGTATTGCTGCTGCTTACGAAGGGGTATGTGCCATGATCGATGTCGAGCATTGTTCCCTGTGCACCCTCGGCAAGTACGTTCTTGCCTTCCTCCAGTGCCTGGTTGATTTCAATCTCGGTGTCTGTGATGGGGAACTGGCTCATGTACTGTATGCCTCGCATCCACAGTGCCTCTTCGTCTGTGATGTCGTAGTCGGTGTAGTGGAGGTCCCTGAGAATCTGTTCGTGGCGGGCTTTCAGCGTCTCGTACTTTTCCTGGAAGTTCTGCTGTATGTCACCTACGCGCAGACCTGTGCGGCTTGCCTTGTCGCTGTATGTGGGGCCAATGCCCTTGCCTGTGGTGCCGACCTTGTTCTTGCCCTTTGCTGCCTCGTAGGCGCGATCCAGAACGCGGTGCGTGGGCAGGATGAGGTGTGCACGGCGGCTGATGTGCAGACGGCTCTTCAGGTCATAGCCGGCACTTTCCAGCTCCTGTGCCTCTGCCATAAACAGGTCGGGTGCAATTACGCAGCCGTTGCCGATTATGTTCAGCTTGCCTTCGTCAAAAATACCGGACGGTATTGAACGGAGGACGAATTTCTTACCTTCGAAGATAATGGTGTGTCCTGCATTGGGACCACCAGCAAAGCGTGCTACCACGTCGTATTGCGGTGTGAACACATCAACGACCTTACCTTTGCCTTCATCGCCAAATACTATGCCTAAGAGGGCATCAACTTTTCCTGTACTCATAGTTTATAGATTAATTCTTAATTCTTAATTCATAATGCATAATTGGATTAACCGCTAATCTTTTAACCTTTTAACCTTTTAATTTTTCAATTCCTGCATTGTTGCCTGGACGGCTTTGCGCAGGGGCATGGGAGCGTCTGCGCCTATGCTTGCTGCATGATCGCGCAGTTCCTGCTCCGAGCGTTCCATCAGTCTGCCTCCCTCGCGTAGCAGGCGGCAGATTGTCAGCCAGCCGCACAGTGACGGAAGGTAATCGCCGCGTGCAATCTGTTCGAAGGCGAAGCTTGTCGCCCATTTCTGCGGGTATACCAGTTCCATTGACATGAGGGACGCTTCCTCGGTTGTCTTGAACTCCTGTGCCCAGATGTCTGCGACCTGGGGCAGGAACTGGTCCTTTGGTGTCAGGAGTATTGCCAACAGGCGGCTCTCGCGTACATTCTCGTTCCACAGTTGCTGAGCCAGTCGGCGGTCCTGCTGGAATTGGGAGGCAATGCTGCGGAGGCGCGGCAGTTCGATGCCCCAGATTACGTGATACGGCATTCCTGCATCACGCATCGCTTTGCCGGCTATGCCGTTCATATTGGCACGCAACTCCTTTTTTATATTATTAATAGTCTCTTCCATATCGCAGCATCTGTTCGTCATACGTCTCGGTGTAGTCTACGGCTACGTCTGTAATGTTGCCGTCATTGTCCCTGACCAGTGTATATACGGGATTGATGAATCCCTTGTACGGAGCAAGGTCCAGTGTCTTGTATCGCTGCAGCATCTCGGCATGCAGTCCGGGGTCAATCCTTACTCCGTATGTCTCAACTATATCGCGTGCCGCTGCAGCGTCTCCGGTACTCTTGATACGCTGAATCTCTGCCAGCAGCTGTGCAACCTGTTTCCGCAGTGCGTCGTAGTCGCTGATACGCAGGACGGTCTTTCCGTTCTCCTTCACAAGCTGCATTGCATTGCCGTTGTGCAGGCACCAGTTGCCTATAAGTGCACGGTTGCGCATGTGTGCTTCCTCGATGTCGCACCCTGGATTGATGCGTACCAGCTGGGTCATGATGCCGTTCATCATGTATGTGTAGTAGTTGGCCTTCCATGCATCGGGGGTGGGGGTGAGGCCAAGCTCATACATCCTGGCGTCTGCTATGTAGTACAGACCGAACAGGTCTGCACGTGCTTCCTCGATAGTGCTTGCATACACCCCCAGTGCATCGGCATCCACACCTGGCAGTATCTGTCCGCTGCCGTGACCGAGACACTCGTGCAGGTCGGTATGCAGGTCGTCGCACTTGTCACCATACATATTTATAATGTGGCGTATGTCCTTGTCCGGAATGAACTCCTCGCGGAAGCCGCTTTCCCTGGCAGCCTTGCTGTATGCTTCGGTCAGGTTGCCTATTGTTACGCTCTTGCTTCCGTGCACGGCACGAATCCAGTTGCTGTTGGGCAGGTTGATGCCTATGGCGCTGCTGGGATACAGGTCACCTCCAAGCATGGCTGCCTGTACTACGCGTGCTGTTACACCGCGGCAGTCCTTGCGCTTGAAGCGTTCGTCCACAGGGCTGTTGTCTTCGAACCATTGTGCATTGTTGCTGATAATCTCGGTGCGTTGCGTTGCTTCGCGGTCCAGAATGTTCACATATCCTTCCCACGAGGCCTTCAGCCCCAGCGGGTCGCCGTAGACTTCGGTGAATCCGTTTACGAAGTCAATACTGCCCTCTGTCTCGCCAACCCAGCTTATGGTATATTCGTCGAACTTTTCCAGCGACCCCGTGCGGTAGAATTCCAGCAACAGGTCGATGTTTTTCTTCTGCAGTTGTGTCTGTGCGTATGTCCGTGCCGTTTCCAGCTCGTTGACAATAAGGTGGATTTTAGAACCGTACAGACCGTCCATGCAGTATGTGTTTTCCCTTAGCTTTCCGTCCTTGTCCCGTTCCAGGCGGCTGTTCATCCCGTACATTACAGGCCGGTCGGGATTGGCGGCAGTGCTCTTTTGGGCGGCATAGTATTCCTCTGCCTCTTTCTGCGTGATGCTTTCGTCGTAATAGTTGCATGCCGAGCCTTTCAGCAGGTCGTCGCCTTTCTGGCATACGCGCTTGGGCATTATGTCTGGATTGGTGATTATGTCCGTCAGCCGTGCAACGTCTTTCTCGGTAAGCCGCGCATCGCGCCTGTCAGCCGGAACGGCTTCCCAGGCTTCGGTAAGCCATTGTCTGGTGAATGACGGCTGGAACTTGTCGGTGGAGTAGTGGTGATGTATGCCGTTTGCGAACCATACCTGCCTGAGATATGTCATGAAGGCCTGCCACTGTACGCTGTCGTGACTGACGGTGCTGTACTGCAGGATGTTTTCGAGCAGGTAGCGTATCTGCAGGTTGTACTTGCCGTTCTGGTCCCACAGTATGTCCCTGCCGTAAAGCGAAGCCTGTGCCAGATGGTATGTATACAGTTTGTCCCTGAGCGACAGGGTTTCGAAAGCCGGAACCTTGTAGCGAAGCAGTTCGATGTCGGCAAAGCGTATCTCCATTATTTCTTCTTGTTTTTATCCTCCGCCATGCTTAATCGATACTCCATGGGCGTCATGTTGTTCATGCGGAAAAATGCAGCGTAGAAACTCTGGCGGCTGGAAAAACCGGTGTAGATTCCTATCTCCTCGGCCGACATGTCGGCGAAGTGCTTGTCCGTCAGCATATACATCGCCTCGCGAATGCGGAATGAATTGATCAGCTGCGAGAAGTTGTCGCGGAAACGCAGATGTGTCACGGCGCTGATGTAGCGTGTGTTGTGACCGATCTCCTCTGCCATGCGTGCAGCGGTGTATGTCGAGTCGCGATACTTCTTCTCCACAACGAACTTGAGCATAATCTGTTCGTATATCCTGTCTACGGTCTCGGGCTTCAATGCCGAGATATAGTTTGCAGCCCTTTCTTTCTTTTCACCGATATTGTATTTCTTCTTCATTGTATGGATATAAGGTTCCTGTTATTGTATATATCTTATCCGATTTCACTCCAACCCCAGCTGCATTTTGATTTTGGCCAATTGCATCAGGGTATCCCGCTGTTTCTCCTCTTCTGCGACTATGTTTCGTTCCACGTCTGTGATCTTTGCGTCCAGCTGGTCAGCGGTCAGCGTGCCGGTGTCTATCTGCAAACCAACGATTTCAGCCTGCAGGGCCTTTACCGTCTGTTTTTCAAGCAGGGTGTCAATCATATTCTGGCGAATGCGCTTGCGCTTCTCCGTCCAGTCGACGTCCTGGGTCAGCACCTCGCTCAGTTCCTGATACTGGACAGGCGGATGGTTGACATTGTAGGCTTGAATCCACATATCCACGCGGGACTGCTGGCTGCGTGCCTGTTCGTCCAGGCGGCTACCTGTCTGGCGCAGCCCTGACAGCGTGCCTTTCTGAAGATTGCGCCTGGCAATTAGCTGCTCCATGGTATTCTGTGTATTCTCCAAACGGTGTCTGGCATCCTGCATGTGCATAATTCTGTTTTCCAGGACGGCACTTGTGTCCCTGTCGCTAAGCAGCGATTCACGATGACCGTTAATGCGCTTTATTCCGTCAGCAATGCGTGTGCTTTCCTCGCGAAGCATTTCCTGTGTCTTAGCCACCTCGGTGATAATATCCTTTATCATTGACTGCTGAACATGAAGCCCTTCGACAACAAGCTTCTCGTCAACCAGCTTTCTGTTGATATCCTGCCATTCGTCGAGCATCAGGCGCAGCGTACTGCGCAGTTGGGTTGGACTTTCCTGCCATTTGCGATACCATTCGGGCAAGGTGATTGTCGTCATCAGCTGGTCATACAGCTGCTGGTAACGTTCGTCAAGCGTCTTGATGACGGCATTCAGGTATCCGACACGCTCAGTTATTATCTGGCATGCGGTGTTGGCATCAACCATCCGGACGGTCAATTCGTCCTTCTGTTCCTCCAGTTTCTCCGCCTGTTCGCTCAGAACGTCAATCTGAGTGGTGTGATAATTAAACTCCTTCAGTTCGGCAGTAGCCGTCTGCAGTTCGCGCTGTGTATTGTCAAGCAATTGGCGAATCGTAGCAGTACGGGCCTTGGCATCCGTGCTGGGTAAACATTCCTGGAATGTTGCATCCAGCGTCGAGTACACGCCCCATTCCTTTACGTCCTCGCTTTGGCGCAGGCGCACAATCTCCAGATTCTGCTGCTCGGCAACCAGCTGTCCCATGGACTTTGTCAGTTTGTCATGCAGTTGGCTCAACTGGTTCTTCTTTACATTAAGCTCCAGCGACATCGTCTCGAACTCGCTGCGCATATCGCTTATCAGTTTGCTTTGCTCCAGCATCGTGTCGCTGTGGAAAGGGTGGTGTGTCGAACCGCAGACCGAGCATGCCGTACCCTCGCTCAGGTCAGCACGCAGCTGAACCACGTTCTGGCTCTTGCTTATTGTCAGGCTGTACTCGCGGTCCTTGACCTGACGTCGCAGGTCCCCGACCTTTTCCGTCAGTTCCTGCTCGTTGTGCAGGTCATATTCTATCTGCTGGTTCATGCTGTTTATCAGCAGCGTCTTCTCCTCGATAGTAGCATAGCCTGTTGCAATGCGTTTCCACAGACTTTGCGCCGACAACAGCATCTGTATACGAGTCTTCAGCTCCAGGACCTTTTCCTGAACGTCATAGCTCTGCATGTTGCGGATATTGGTACGGTGTATGTTGATTTCGTCCTGCAGATTCTGTATTTTCCTGTTTACGTCCGTCAGCTGTATTCTGACATTGCCCAGTATGTCTTTCTGCATTGTCAGTTCGTCTGCATGTCTCTGGAGTTCGTCAGTGTTGCGTTTTTTCTCCTGCTCTCTGCTCTCCATGTTGTTCAGCAGTTCCAGCACCTGATCCATGTGCTCCAGCATATTCTCGTGGATTTCCATTCCATGACGGCGCCCCTGTAAATGATTCAGACGCTCTTCTGCCGCTTCGGTTTTTTGCGCAAGGCTTTCGTTCCGCCTTTTCAACTCACCCATATGCAGCTCGTTTGCACTTATGTTCTCATGCACGCGTCCATTCATTTTCTCCAATGTCTCATTCTTGCCGTCCAAGGCGCATACTTCAAGCAATGTGCAGCAGGTGTCCATGAAACTGCTCTCGGATTCGTTCAGGTAATCCTCGCTTTCCTTCAGTGAAGTGCGTTGCTCGTCGATCTGCCGGTCGGTATCATGCATCTCCTGCTCCAGGGCATTGCCGTAGCGTCTGTTTTCTGCAGCCTCGTCGTTAAGCATCTGCATACGCAGGAACGGAACCATTATGCCCTCGAATGTCTCGAAGCGCTCCAACTCATTAGCCTCACGGCTCATGGTCGACAGTTCCTTGTTCAGCTCATACAGGTGTTTAGAGTGCTCTTGCTGTGCTGAGAAAAGATCGTGGTAACGTGAAAGATTATTACGTTGTGCATGCAGGCGCTTCAGCGTTTCGTCGATATTGCGGAGTTTTGACTCCGTCAGCTTCATCGTCTCGCGCATACGCTGCTGCTGTGCAGCGGCAAGTTCGGGATGGTCTGTTGTCATTATGGAATATCTTTTGCACAAAGATACAAAATTTTTACATAATACACAGCATCATTCAAATACTTTTCATACCTTTGCACTAAAATTAATAAGAGATTTTTCGTACAAATGAAACCAGGAATACCCAAGGGAACCCGTGATTTCGGTGCTGCCGAGATGGCACGTCGCAACTATATTTTCGATACAATCCGCAGCGTATATTCGTTGTATGGCTTCACTCAGATCGAGACTCCTGCAATGGAAAACCTCTCGACACTGATGGGCAAATACGGCGAGGAGGGCGACAAACTGCTGTTCAAGATTCTCAACAGCGGAGACTTCCGTAGCGACATTCCTGCTGACGAATGGACTGGCAAGACATTGGGACAGCTGACCAGTGCCCTCAGCGAAAAGGGCCTGCGTTACGACCTGACCGTACCATTTGCACGCTACGTTGTACAGCACCGCGATGAGTTGCAGTTCCCATTTCGTCGCTACCAGATACAGCCAGTATGGCGTGCCGACCGTCCGCAGAAGGGCCGTTACCGCGAGTTCTATCAGTGCGATGCCGACGTAGTTGGCAGCGATTCGCTGTTAAACGAGGTCGAACTTATGCAGATTATCGATACCGTATTCAGTAAGTTTGGAATCCGTGTCTGCATCAAGATCAACAACCGCAAGATACTCTCGGGCATTGCCGAAATCATAGGGCAGGCTGATAAGATTACCGATATTACTATCGCTATCGACAAACTTGACAAGATAGGACTTGATAATGTCAATGCCGAGCTTGTCAGCGCAGGTATCAGCGAGGAAAACGTACAGAAACTACAGCCTATAATACAGCTCACTGGCAGTAATGCTGAGAAGATTGCCGTCATGCGAGAATGCCTTGCCGGTAGCGAGATTGGGCAGAAGGGCCTGGACGAAGTGGAATATGTTTTAAGGACTCTGGGTTCTCTGGGCACTCCGGGTTCTCTGAGAAACCAGCTTGAACTGGATCTTACCCTTGCCCGCGGCCTCAACTATTATACAGGCTGCATCTTCGAGGTCAAGGCCCTGGATGTGCAGATAGGCAGTATTACAGGAGGCGGCCGATACGATAATCTCACAGGCATATTCGGTATGCCCGGACTTTCTGGCGTAGGCATCTCGTTCGGTGCCGACCGCATCTATGACGTCCTTAACCAGTTGGATTTGTATCCCGAAACAGTACGCACTGCAACACAGGTGATGTTTGTCAACTTCGGTGAGAAGGAAACGTGCTACCTGATGCCTGTCATTGCCCGACTGCGCGAAAACGGCATACGTGCCGAGATATACCCCGATGCAGTTAAGATGAAGAAGCAGATGCAGTATGCCAATGTCAAGGCTATCCCGTTTGTTGTACTTGCAGGCGAGAACGAGATGCAGAGTAATACAGTAACACTCAAGAATATGGCAACCGGCGAGCAGACACAGCTCACCGCCCAAGAGCTTGTAGAGAGCCTATGTGGGGCATAAACGAACGCGGAAATACATGGACACACCTGACGGGTGTCGTATTTGCACTGTCTTCGGTCTGGATGGTGTGGCCCGCTGTGGGCAAAAGTTGGGAGATGGCATTCGGAGTGATATTCTTCATTGTCGGAATGTTTATCATGTATCTCTCCAGCTCACTTTACCATTGGGTAAAACCAGGTATGGCCAAGAACGTACTGCGACGTCTTGACCATATCAGTATTTATTTGATGATTGCCTGCTCGTACACTCCCATCTGTGTCGGGGTTGTAGGCGGTTGGGTAGGGTGGACTCTGTTTGGGGTTCAGTGGGCAATAGTACTTGCAGGCACTTTCTACAAGATTTTTGCTTTCGGCAAATACCCCAAACTTTCCCTTGCAATCTATCTCGTCATGGGATGGAGCGCCCTACTTGTAGCACCGCAGGTGTTCAGCCGGCTTTCTGCCTGGGCTCTTGTATTCCTGTTAGCCGAAGGCATCTTCTATACCGCAGGCACATATTTCTTCTCACACGACGACCGTAGGCATTTCCACGCCGTCTGGCACATTTTCGTGTTGCTCGGCTCTATAGCACACTGGAGCGTCGTGATGTGCCTTATACTCTGATTTTCCCCTGTCTTCAGTTGTGGAATACAATGCTACCGCCTTTGGCTTCCACCTCTATAGGTTTCGTACGGTCTATCGTACCGGCTATCAGGGAACTGCTCAGATTGTTAAGCAGCAGGTGCTGGATAGCACGTTTGACGGGACGTGCACCGAACTCAGGACTATAGCCCTCCCTGGCCAGTATGTCCACAGCCTCTTCGCTCACGTTCATAGTGATATCGTTATCCTTCAGGCGCTTCTGGATGATTGAAAGCTGAAGTTTGACTATTTCGCGTATCTCGCTCTCGTTCAGAGCTGTAAACGTGATGATTTCGTCAACACGGTTCAGAAATTCGGGACGCACCGTCTGGAACAGCTGCTCGCGGGTATAGTTGCTCGTCATGATGATTAGTGTGTTCTTGAAATTCACAGTGCGTCCTTTGGAATCCGTAAGACGACCGTCATCCAGTACCTGAAGCAAGGTGTTGAATACATCTGGATGAGCCTTCTCGATCTCGTCGAACAATACTACGCGGTAAGGCTTGCGGCGCACAGCTTCGGTCAGTTGACCGCCTTCGTCATACCCTACATATCCTGGAGGCGTACCTATCAGACGGGTTACGCTGAATTTTTCCTGATACTCACTCATGTCTATGCGCGTCATCATCTGCTCGTCATCGAACAGGTAGTCAGCCATAGCACGTGCCAGTTCAGTCTTACCCACACCAGTAGTACCCAAGAATATGAACGAGCCTATTGGACGTTTGGGGTCCTGCAGTCCTGTACGGCTGCGGCGCACTGCATCGCTCACGGCGCGGATGGCCTCGTCCTGACCAATCACGCGCTGGTGCAGTTCTGCTTCCAGGTTAAGCAGTTTCTCACGCTCAGTAGCCTGCATCTTGGCGACAGGTATTCCTGTCCATCGAGCTACAATCTCTGCAATGTCCTCGCTTGTGACTTCCTCGCGCAGCAGCTGTGAACCCAGGGCAGACAACTGCGAATCCATATCCTGCAGCTGCTTTTCCAATTCGGGTAGCTTACTGTATCGTATTTCTGCAACACGGGCATAGTCACCCTCGCGCTCACGGCGTTCAGCCTCCTCTTTCAGCGACTGCTGCTGAGCCTTGATGTTCTGTATCTTCTCGGCTTGTGACTTCTCCTGCTCCCACTGCTTCTTCATAGTTGTCAGCTCGGTATTCACTGTTTTCAGCTCCTCATCGATGCTGGCCAGCTTCTCCTTGTCGTTCTCGCGCTTTATTGCTTCGCGTTCAATTTCCAACTGTTTCTCACGACGCATCAGTTCGTCCAGTTCCTCTGGAACACTGTCGCGTTCCATACGAAGGTGTGCTGCTGCCTCGTCCATCAGGTCGATAGCCTTGTCAGGCAGGAAACGGTCTGTAATGTAGCGGTGGCTAAGGCTTACTGCAGCAATGATGGCATCATCCTGTATACGTACGCGATGATGCTGCTCATAACGCTCCTTAAGTCCACGCAGTATGCTTATGCTGTTTGCTACATCCGGTTCGTCAACCATTACCGTCTGGAAACGGCGCTCCAGAGCCTTGTCCTTCTCGAAGTACTTCTGGTATTCGTTCAGTGTTGTTGCACCTATGCTGCGCAACTCACCACGTGCCAGCGCAGGTTTCAGAATATTGGCCGCGTCCATTGCCCCCTGTGTCTGGCCTGCACCTACCAGAGTGTGAATCTCGTCAATGAAAAGGATTATCTGCCCCTCGGACTTTGTAACCTCGTTTATGACACCCTTTAGCCGCTCCTCGAATTCACCTTGGTATTTGGCACCTGCAATCAGTGCACCCATATCCAGCGAATACAACTGCTTGCCTTTTAGGTTTTCTGGCACATCACCTCGCAGTATACGGTGTGCCAGCCCCTCGACGATAGCCGTCTTGCCCGTACCCGGTTCGCCTATCAGGATAGGGTTGTTCTTGGTGCGTCGGGACAGTATCTGCAATACGCGGCGTATCTCCTCGTCACGTCCTATTACAGGGTCCAGTTTGCCGTTTTTGGCATCCTGAACCAGATTGCGCGCAAAGCGTTCCAGGGCATTCCCCTCGCTCTGCTGTTGGTTAAAAGAATTCTGCATAATTGTGAAGTTTTAGTGGTTATACTCTTTGCCAACCCTACTTCAACAATTATGCAGAACTTGCCTTTCTGGTCAAATTGTCGCTAAAAAGGACGTTGTGTCATATCATTGCTCATTCCCAGATATTACTTTTGTCGTATGCCTTTCTGGTCATTACCTTTGTCAAGAGGAATGTGCTCATAGGCAGACCGGCTTCGTTCACAACATTTGCACGTGTGTAGGGCTGCCACGCGTAGCGCACTTTCCTGGCATCCTTTACCTCGGGACATACCAGATATATGCTGTTATCCTCAATATACGCCCTGGCGGGGTGGAATATTTCGTCGTCACCGGCTATCTCAAATACACGCGGCTCCTTGCCGTCACTGGTCTTCAGTCCACGGTTGTTGCGCATCACCAGCATCGTCGTGTCGCTACTCATCTTTACGGCGCTGCGTATGATCGGACCAGTTTCCAGTATCCTGTAGTGCTTGTATTCGTTATACAGAGCACGCAGGGCCATACGCTCGCCCACTGGACGTTTCTGGCGCGGATGCACATCCAGGCTGTCGCCCACGTCACTTGTTACAACCATGTGTGCATAATGGTAGTCGAGCTTGCGCTGGTGGTCACGGAACCACGTCCATTGAGGGCGGTTCAGACTTGACAGCTGTGCATATATGAAGCGCATATTGCGGTTGTTCCATGCCTTGCGCCAGCTCTTTGTCATCAGGTTCCATAGTTTTCCGTGCGTAGTGAAATTATGTGCATTGCTCTCGCCCTGATACCATATAATACCGTCCACAGGGACATCTTTCAGCTTGGCTATGCTTGCCTCGTACAGATAGCATGGCTGATACGGATGGCGCTGAAGGTATGCACCTGTCAGTTCGCCTGTGCTATCCCGCTCAAACTCCTGCTTTATAGTACTCCAACCGATATTCTTCATGGCTCGGTTGCGCACCCAGGACTGGATAAAGTCATTCTGTGTCCAGTTACGCAGTATTGACGGGAACTCTTTCTCCAGCGACTCACGGTCTATCCAGCTTTCTATGCCGCTGCCTCCGATCGCATTGCAGATAATTCCCACGGGGCATTGCAGAGAATCCTGCAGCATACGGGCAAAATAATATGCTACGGCACTTAAGTCAGGCGCATTCTCCTTGCTCAGATATTCCCATTTGGCATCCTTATAGTATTGCAGGTGGTTCACGCTGTCCAGTGCCTCGCGACTCCATGTGTTATTATTTGTAAGCCAGCGTTCGCGCAGGTTCAGTATACGGATATCGGGGTTTTCTCCCTTTGCCTCTATATCGCTTTGGGCTTTCCGGAAATCAGCATCATGTTTCAGTTCAAACGACATGTTGCTTTGTCCGCTTGCAAGCCATACCACACCTGCGACGATGTCCGTAAGCGTAATCTGCTCTTTGGATCCGCCTTTAAGTTTCCTGCTGCTAACCTGCAGAGTGTACGTCCCGCCCTTCTCCAGCTTGTCTATGTTAACCTCCCACTTGCCGTCCAGGCCAGTGGTGTCACGCAGAACCTGACTGCCAATTCTAACCGTAACCTGTATGCCGGCATCAGCAGTACCGCGCAATGCAATAGGCTTGCCGTACGGCAGTACCATACCGCTTGTCCAGTATTCAGGTAGTTTCAGACCTCCGAAGTCGCCTGTAATACCCTCGTATACCGTGTGTGCAATTATACCGTAGCCTTCGCGCGAAGGATGCAGGCGGTCGGGGAACAGGTCGGGACGGTGGTGAAGGGGAGTGTAGAAGTCGATCAGTTGGGCGTTGGCAAGATCGGCCACTTTGCGGATATGGTCCTGAATTTCGTAGAACCACTGGCGTGTACCGCTGTCATAACGGTGATGACGGTCACTTATGGGCGACAGTAGAGCCATGATAATACGACACTTGGGATTGCTGTGCCTCACAGAATCAATCAGTGCCAGGTAATCTGTAATGAAATCATCCCTGTAGCATGGCCATGCACTTGGATCGGTATCATTTATACCCAGGTGGATTACTGCAATATCAGGATGGAACGCCATCATATCACGAAATTCCGGCTGTGTCATATACGGACGGTGTCCCTTCCTCAGTAACGTAGCACCACTTCTGCCAAAACGCCCCACCAAGTATTTCTCGCCCAGCATTGCCTGCAGTTGGGTAGGGTACGAATCCCGTACAGGATCCTTCACTCCAATACCGTACGTAATGCTATTGCCTATGCATGCCACACGAGTCACACCTTTCTTTATATCACTGTTCTTTCCTGCGGCACATGTTGTCAGCGTCGCCATCAGTATAATAAATACCAAAGTCAGTTTTTTCATGATATTTGTTTTAATTAAATAGTCAGATACTTGCTTTTGTTCTGTTCTCCCTGCCAAATATATAATATATTTTCAAAAATACCATTCCACATGCAAAGTTTTATTTCAAATAATGTACACGTGACTATTTTATCACGAGTGAGAAATTCTCCCTGCTCCCAAATATCGTAATTAACCACAATGTAACTAATTAATTTTTCGTATTTGTTTGCTTGTGAGATATTTTTTTTGTAAATTTGTGGGAATATTTGTGAATTCTAAACTGAAACATTATAACCTAAAATCTAAAAACAATGATTATTCCTTATGCTTTTTGGCTGGTGCCGGTTGCTTCGGTAGTGGCGCTGGGTATGGCGTTCTGCTTCTTCCGTTCCATGATGGCTGCGGACGAGGGTTCGCCTCGTATGCGTGAAATTGCAGGCTATGTTCGTAGCGGTGCAATGTCGTATTTGAAACAGCAGTACAAGGTGGTGACTATCGTCTTTGTTGTGCTGGCTGTTATCTTTGCCTTTATGGCTTATGTACTGAAATGGCAGAATCCTTGGGTTCCGTTTGCATTCATCACAGGTGGTTTCTTCAGCGGCTTGGCAGGCTTTTTCGGTATGAAGACTGCTACGTATGCAAGTGCCCGTACAGCGAATGCTGCCCGCAAGAGCCTGGACGGTGGATTGAAGATTGCCTTCCGCTCTGGTGCTGTGATGGGTTTGACGGTGGTAGGTCTTGGTTTGCTGGATATTGCTATCTGGTTCCTGATTTTGAGTCAGTTCTACGAGGGTGACAAGATGGCATTGATAACCATCACTACGACTATGCTGACATTCGGCATGGGTGCTTCGACACAGGCGCTGTTCGCACGTGTAGGCGGAGGTATATATACAAAGGCTGCGGACGTTGGTGCTGACATCGTGGGTAAGGTCGAGGCGGACATCCCTGAGGATGATCCGCGCAACCCTGCAACCATTGCAGACAACGTGGGTGATAACGTGGGTGACGTTGCCGGCATGGGTGCCGACCTGTATGAAAGCTACTGCGGCTCTATCCTGTCTACCGCTGCCCTTGGTGCTACTGCTTTTGCGATGAGCGGCGATATGCAGATGAAGGCTGTGATTGCTCCGATGCTGATTGCTGCCGTGGGTGTCTTCCTGAGCATCTTTGGTATTTATCTCGTACGCACCAAGGAAGGTGCTACGATGCGTGACCTGCTGCGTTCGTTGGCTGTGGGAACCAATATTTCTGCAGTGCTTATTGCTGTTGCGACTTTCGCAATATTGTATTTATTAGGTATAGATAATTGGCTGGGGCTTTCGTTTTCGGTAATCTCTGGTCTTGCTGCTGGTGTAGTCATCGGACAAGCTACGGAGTACTATACAAGTCATTCGTACAAGCCTACCCAGAAAATCTCAGAGGCTGGTCTTACGGGGTCTGCTACGGTTATTATCAAAGGTATCGGTACCGGAATGATTTCGACTTGTATTCCGGTTGTTACAATAGGTGTTGCTATCATGCTTAGCTACCTATGCGCCAACGGATTTGATATGAATTTGACTGCCGAGGCTCTGTCACACGGTCTGTATGGTATTGGTATCGCTGCCGTGGGTATGCTTTCTACATTAGGTATTACGCTGGCTACTGATGCGTATGGTCCTATTGCCGACAACGCTGGTGGTAACGCAGAGATGAGCGAGTTGGGCGAGGAGGTGCGTCATCGTACTGATGCCCTGGATGCCCTGGGCAATACTACTGCTGCTACGGGTAAGGGTTTTGCGATCGGTTCTGCTGCGCTCACGGCACTTGCCCTGCTTGCATCGTATATCGAAGAAATCAAGATTGCTATGGAGCGTACTGGCACGACATTGACAAACCTGAAGGGTGAGGTAATCGCTGCTGCTGATGCTACGATTCCTGACTTTATGAACTATTTCCAGGTAAACCTGATGAATCCTCGTGTTCTGGTGGGTGCGTTTATAGGTGCTATGGCTGCATTCCTGTTTTGCGGTCTTACTATGGAGGCTGTAGGACGTGCTGCACAGAAAATGGTTGAAGAGGTTCGCCGTCAGTTCCGTGAAATCAAGGGCATACTTGAGGGTACGGGTACTCCCGACTACGGCTCATGCGTGGAGATTTCAACTCGTGCCGCCCAGCACGAGATGATTTTCCCCTCGTTGCTGGCTATCGCAATTCCAATTATCGTAGGTGTCGTACTTGGCGTCGCAGGCGTGCTTGGCTTGCTGGTAGGCGGCCTGGCTGGCGGCTTTACTTTGGCTGTGTTCATGGCCAATGCCGGCGGTGCATGGGACAATGCCAAGAAGATGGTCGAGGAAGGCAACTTTGGTGGTAAGGGCTCGTTTGCCCACAAGGCAACAATCGTGGGTGATACGGTTGGCGATCCGTTCAAGGATACCAGCGGTCCTTCGCTGAACATCCTGATCAAACTTATGTCTATGGTCAGCATCGTGATGGCAGGTCTTACGGTTGCCTTCTCGTAATGGCAACATAGTCCTTTTGGCAATAAAAAGAGAGCAGTTCTTTTGAATTGCTCTTTTTTTTTATTAATTTTGCACGCGATTTTGGAATTTAGAATAAAAAATGACTAAGATATATGGGTAAGTTTGCCAAGCACGAAAAGCTGAACTTGAGCGAGGTTAATCGCGAGGTGTTGGCGAAGTGGGATGAGGAAGATGTATTCCACAAGAGTATAACGGAACGTGAGGGCTGTCCTTCGTTCATTTTCTTTGAGGGTCCTCCTTCAGCCAACGGTCATCCCGGTATTCATCATGTCCTGGCACGCAGCATCAAGGATGTGTTCTGCCGTTTCAAGACAATGAAGGGCTACCAGGTGAAGCGCAAGGCCGGATGGGATACGCACGGTCTGCCTGTGGAGCTGGGTGTCGAGAAGGAACTGGGCATCACCAAGGAGGATATCGGCAAGACAATAAGCATTGACGAGTACAACCGCAAGTGCCGTGAGAATGTGATGATGTACACGAGCGAGTGGACGGACCTGAGTCACAACATGGGCTACTGGGTTGACATGGAACACCCGTATATCACTTACGACAACAAGTACATTGAGAGTCTGTGGTGGCTGTTGAAGCAACTGTACGACAAGGGTCTGCTGTACAAGGGCTATACGATACAGCCTTACAGTCCTGCCGCAGGTACGGGTCTGTCGTCGCACGAACTGAACCAGCCAGGTTGTTACCGTGACGTGAAGGACACTACGGTAACGGCACAGTTCATGGTGGTCCCCCAGCAACTCCCCCGAGGGGGAGCTGACAAAGCCTTCTCTTGGGAAGGTTTGGATGGGGCTCCGGTATATATCCTGGCTTGGACGACGACGCCGTGGACGCTGCCGTCGAATACGGCATTGTGTGTCGGTCCCAAGATTGACTACGTTGCTTTGAAGGGCAGGAACCCGTATACTGACGAGGAGGCTGTGTATATCGTGGCTGAATCGCGTATGTCGGCTTACTTTACGGCTGAGGAGGGAAAGGAACTGGAAATTCTGTGGCGTGGCAAGGGTACCGACCTGGTAGGTCTTCGCTACGAGCAGCTGTTCCCATGGATTAAGCCTTGTGCGCTTGAGAACGGTGAGATTGTCGTCAAGTCGGACGAGGCTTTCCGTGTGATTCCGGGTGACTATGTTACTACCGAGGACGGTACGGGTATCGTGCATATTGCTCCGACTTTCGGTGCGGATGACGCCAAGGTTGCCAAGGATGCGGGCATTCCGAGCCTGTTTGTGGTTGACAAGGCGGGCGACACTCGTCCTATGGTGGATTTCACGGGCAAGTATTTTGTTCGTGAGGATATGGATCCTGTGTTCTTTGAGAAGTGTGTTGACAAGGATGCGTATGCAAGGCACGAGGGTTCGTTCGTGAAGAATGCCTACGATCCGAAGTACAATGTAGGCGGCAAGTACGACGAGAAGGCAGCTGCCAAGGATATGGATCTGAATGTGCTGATGTGCATCGAGATGAAGGACGAGGGTACGGCTTTCAAGATAGAGAAGCATACGCACAACTATCCTCATTGCTGGCGTACGGACAAGCCTGTGCTGTATTATCCCTTGGATAGTTGGTTCATCCGTTCGACGGCTGCCAAGGAGCGTATGATGGAGCTTAACAAGACCATACAGTGGAAGCCCGAGAGTACGGGTACGGGTCGTTTCGGTAAGTGGTTGGAGAACCTAAATGACTGGAACCTGAGCCGTAGCCGCTATTGGGGAACTCCGCTGCCTATATGGCGCAACCGTGAGACGCGCGAGGAGATTTGCATCGAAAGCCTTGAGCAGCTGTATGCCGAGATTGAGAAGGCTGTGGCTGCCGGTGTGATGCCGTCCAACCCGCTGAAGGAGAAGGGCTTCGTTCCGGGTGATATGTCGCAGGAGAACTACGACAGGATTGACCTGCACCGTCCGTACGTCGACCAGATTTGGCTGGTTGGTGAGAGCGGTGCCGTACTTAAGCGTGAGCTTGACCTGATTGACGTGTGGTTCGACTCGGGTGCCATGCCTTATGCGCAGATTCACTATCCGTTTGAGAACAAGGAGCTACTGGACGGCCGCAAGTGCTATCCTGCCGACTTCATTGCCGAGGGTGTCGACCAGACGCGCGGATGGTTCTTTACGCTGCATGCCATTGCGACTATGGTGTTCGACAGCGTTGCCTACAAGGCTGTGATATCTAACGGATTGGTATTGGATAAGAACGGTTTGAAGATGTCCAAGCATCTGGGAAATACGGTTAATCCTTTCGAAGCCATTGACCAGTATGGCAGCGATGCCGTGCGCTGGTATATGATTACGAACTCGCAGCCTTGGGACAACTTGAAGTTTGATACTGACGGTGTCAAGGAGGTGACGGGTTCATTCTTCGGCAAGTTGTACCAGAGCTATTCGTTCCTGGCAATGTATGCGAATGTTGACGGCTGGTGCTACGAGGAGCCTGATGTTCCTGCTGCAGAGCGTCCTGAGATGGACCGCTGGATATTGTCTTCGCTGAATTCGCTAGTGCGTGAGGTGGAGTCTTGCTATGAGGCGTATGAGCCTACACGTGCAGGACGTCTGATTCAGGCATTTGTCATCGACAATGTCAGCAATTGGTTTGTGCGTCTGTCTAAGAAGCGTTTCTGGGGCGATGATATGACGATTGACAAGCTGTCGGCTTACCAAACGCTGTTTACCTGTCTTGAGACGGTTGCACGCTTGATGGCTCCGATTGCTCCTTTCTATGCCGATATGCTGTATCGCGACTTGCATGAGGCTTGCGGCGAGAAGGATGTCAAGAGCGTGCATCTGGCTGAGTTTCCGAAGTGTGACTTGTCGTTGATTGACTTGGAGCAGGAATTGCGTATGTCGCTTGCCCAGCAGATAACGAGTATGATTCACTCTCTGCGTAAGAAAGAGCAGATTAGCGTCAAGCAGCCTTTGCAGCGTGTTGCTATTCCGGCTTTGGATGTTGAGCAGCAACTGCGCATCGAAGCTATGAGCAGGCTTATCCTGGACGAGGTTAACGTCAAGGAGATTGAATTTGTAGAGGGCGACGGAATGCTGGTCAAGAGGGTTAAGTGTAACTTCCGTACGATGGGCAAGAAGTTCGGCAAGCAGATGAAGGCTGTCGCCGCTGCCGTTGCTGCCATGTCGCAGGAGCAGATTTCTGTACTGGAGGGCGGTAGCGTTACTCTTGACGTCGAAGGCCAGAATGTTGTTATCGAACTGGAGGATGTTGAAATCTATAGCGAGGATATTCCGGGTTGGAGTGTGACGAATCAGGGTACGTTGACTGTTGCCCTTGACCTGACGGTGACCGAGGAGCTGCGTCTTGAGGGACTTGCCCGTGAACTGATACGTTCCGTTCAGCAGTTGCGTAAGGACAGCGGGTTTGAGATTTCTGACCGTATTGTGCTGACTTTGCCTGACTCAGATGATAACCGTGCGTGCCTTGCTTCCAACCGTGACTATATTGCAAGCCAGGTGTTGGCTAACGAGATAGTCGTAGAGGGTACGGAGATAAAGGTCAGCAGGATAGGGTAGAACCGGATTCTATTTGCAGGTGAAGAAAAACAGGATCAGGAATCAGTTTATGGCATCGGTAGTCCTTATATTGGGCATTATCGGTGTTGACCAGTGTGTCAAGATATGGGTCAAGACGCACATGGCTCTGCATGATGTAATAGATATTACCGGTTGGTTCAAGATAGCCTTTGTCGAGAACAACGGAATGGCTTTTGGTATGGAGTTGGTGGACAAGATATTCCTGACATCGTTCCGCATAGTTGCCGTAGTGTGGATTATGTGGTACATGACGCGTGTTATCAGACGCGGTACGGGATGGATGTATGTTGTGTGCCTGACCATGATTCTGGCTGGTGCTGCGGGTAATATCATCGACTGCATGTTCTATGGTATGATATTCAATAATCCACCTTCTCCTCTGGTTGCAGAATTCGTATCGTGGGGTTCTGGTTACGAGTCGCTGTTTTATGGGCGTGTCGTGGATATGCTTTATTTTCCTCTGGTCGAGTGGACGTGGCCTGACTGGATGCCTGTATGCGGAGGGAATGATTTCATTTTCTTCTCGCCCATATTCAATATTGCCGATGCCAGCATCACATGCGGTGTTATTGCGCTGATCCTGTTTTGCAGGAAGTATTATCTGAAGTCTGGTAGTTAATTCTTTTGTCCGGTGCGTCGTATCCTACTGATTCTATCCGCAGTTGTCCTGGTGTTTGATTCGTGTCGTGACGGGATTCCGGGTGGCGTGCTTTCCAGAGGGGAGATGGAGGATGTGCTGGTTGACTACCATCTGGCAGAGGCTATGGCTGAGCAGATGCCGGGTGACCGTGACGAGAATACGTACCTGATGGTTGAAGCTGTGCTGAGGAAGCATAATGTTACCCGTGCGGAACTTGATTCATCGCTTGTATACTGGTGTCGTAACTCTGAGAAATTCAAAGATATATACTTGAATGTCTACAAACGTCTGGATGTTATGGCGCAGGATGTAGGTGTAGAGCATCAGGAACAGAGCATGTATTCGAACTTGAAGACTGAGGGAGATACTGCCAACGTGTGGACGCTGAAGACTCATGCCTTGCTTTTGCCTAATGAATTGGACAATATATATGCGTTCACGTTGGATTCGGATACGACCTACCATCCGGCAGACAATCTGATGTGGGCGTTTGAGACGTTGTTCTTTTCTGCCTATGGTGCTGATGAGGCCTATGCACTTTTGTGTGTTACTTTTGAGAATGACAGTATTGCGGGTGTTTCTCAGCGTCTGGGCGGAAACGGTCCGCATGAGGTCCGCTTTGCGTGTCCTGAGAAGTTCCGCAAGCACAGGATAAGGAATATTTCGGGTAACATCTATCTTCCTATTTACAAGGACGGTTTTGGCTGTCTGGCTGTGAACAGAATGGTAATGGTACGTTATCACAGAAAGGGTGTGACGGAATCTGAAAAAGGAGAGGCGTTTCTGCCGGATACGCTTCTCTCACTGAAAGCCTCGGGCAAGGGTGTCGTGGACAGTGCGAATGTCCGTCTTGCTCCGCATGACATACGCGGTGACAGGGCCAAGCAGCATACTATCGATATTGTCAAGGAGAAACCCATTCGCGCAATACGCAGGCACAGATGAAGACCGGGTGGAACAGAATCTGCTTCCCTGACGGGAGTGTCGTCGAGGGGCCTGTCGTAGTCGTCCTTGATTGCTCGGGTATGATGTCGTGCTGGTATCCTTTGGCTGAGGAGGAGGCTATGGTTGAATGGCGAGGGGGAACTTTTTGGGTTAAATAATGTTCATGTTCGCGCGTGTACATTAATAATTTAGGCTTTTTCTTGCTTATTTCATGTTTTTTGCATAATTTTGTACGGAAATGACGTATTTATGCGTCTATTATTTGAATTGCTAAAAACTAATTATATCTATCAATGGAAGATCGTGAAAGAATAATCCCGGTTGATATCGAATCGGAGATGAAAAAGAGCTACATCGATTACTCAATGAGTGTGATAGTGGCTCGTGCGTTACCTGATGTGCGTGACGGTTTCAAGCCTGTTCATCGCCGTATTCTGTATGGTATGGAAGGCTTGGGTAATACTCATAACAAGCCTTATAAAAAGAGCGCACGTATAGTAGGTGAAGTATTGGGTAAGTATCATCCGCATGGTGACAGTTCGGTATATGGTGCTCTGGTCCGTATGGCGCAGGAATGGAATATGCGCTATACGCTGATTGACGGTCAGGGTAACTTCGGTTCGGTGGACGGTGATGGTGCTGCTGCCATGCGTTATACCGAGGCACGTCTGAGCCGTATGGGCGAGGAGATGATGCAGGATCTGGAGAAGGAGACGGTTGACATGACCAATAATTTTGATGATACCCTGCAGGAACCTACTGTTATGCCTACGCGTATCCCTAATCTACTGGTGAATGGTGCTACGGGTATTGCCGTGGGTATGGCTACGAATATCCCGACGCATAATTTGGGTGAGGTTATTGATGCGAGTGTTGCCTTTGTGGACAATCCTGAGATGGACAGTGCTGCCCTAATGGATTATATTAAGGGTCCTGACTTCCCTACTGGTGCCTATATCATGGGTATACAGGGCATAAAGGATGCCTATGAAACTGGTCGCGGCCGTATCATTATGCGCGCAAAGGCTGACATCGAGGTCGGCGAGCTGCATGACAAGATTGTCATCACCGAGATTCCATACGGTGTGAATAAGGCTCAGTTGATTGAGTATATTGCGGATCTTGTCAAGGAAGGTAAGATTGACGGTATAAGCAATGCCAATGACGAATCAGACCGCGAGGGTATGCGTATCGTAGTGGATGTGAAGCGTGATGCAAATGCGCGTGTTGTGTTGAACAAGCTGTTCAAAATGACTCCGCTGCAGACAAGCTTCAGCGTAAATGCGATTGCCTTGGTCAAGGGTCGTCCGCGTCTGCTGACGCTGCGTGACTGCATCAGCAACTTTGTCGAGCATCGCCATGATGTGGTTATCCGCCGCACAATGTATGACAAGAGAAAAGCTGAGGAGCGTGCCCATATATTGGAGGGTTTGATTATTGCAAGTGACAATATCGACGAGGTCGTGAAGATTATCAGGGCAAGCAAGACCCCTGCTGATGCCCAGACAAATCTGGAACAGCGTTTCGGTCTGGATGAGCTGCAGAGCAAGGCTATCGTCGAGATGCGTCTTGCACAGCTGACCAATATGCGGCAGTTGGATCTGCATAACGAGTTCGAGGAATTGCAGAAGAGGATTGCCTATTTCAACGAGATACTGACCAACGACGAGCTTTGCCGCAAGGTAATCAAGGACGAGTTGTCGGAGGTGAAGGAGCAGTATGCCGATGAGCGTAAGACTGAGATTATGCCGAGTGCTGAGGAATTCAACGCAGAGGATTTCTATGCTGACGACGAGGTTGTGGTTACAATAAGCCGCATGGGTTATATCAAGCGTACTCCTCTTGCTGAGTTCAGGGCTCAGGGACGCGGCGGTATCGGTTCGAAGGGCTCTGCTACGCGTGATAATGACTTTATCGAGCATATATACACAGGTACAATGCATAACACGATGATGTTCTTTACAAGTCGTGGCCGCTGCTATTGGTTGCGTGTATATGATATCCCCGAGGGTACGAAGGCTACGAAGGGACGTGCTATCCAGAATATTCTGCAGATTGAATCGGGTGATACTATAGAGGCCTGTTTGCTGATACGTAAGCTTCAGGATGCTGAGTTCTGCCAGAACCACTATGTAGTATTTGCTACAAAGCATGGTATCGTGAAGAAGACCCGTCTGAAAGAATACAGCCGTCCGCGTGCCAACGGTGTGAATGCCATCGTGATACGTGACGAGGATCGTGTGATTGCTGTGAATCTGACAAACGGTTCGGACGAGATTGTGGTTGCCAACCGTAATGGCCGTGCCGTTCGTTTCAACGAGGATCAGGTTCGTGTGATGGGTCGTGTAAGTACCGGTGTGAAGAGTATTATTCTGGATGCCGATGATCCCGAGGACGAGGTTATCGGAATGGCAGTTGTGAATGACCCCGAGAATGAGAACATTCTTGTGATGAGTGACAAGGGTTGGGGCAAGTATACCAGTGTTGAGGCTTACCGCAAGACAAGCCGTCATGCAAAGGGTGTGAAGGCAATGAATCTTGTGGATGAGAGTAAACTTATTACACTGCAGGTTGTCAAAGAGGATGATGACCTTATGATTATTAACAAGAGTGGTATAACTATCCGTATGCATGTGGATGTCATAAAGGAGACTAAGAACCGTGCTACGCAGGGTACGAAGGTTATCGAGTTGAAGAAGCGTAATGACAGCATCAGCCATGTGTGTGTCGTTCCCCGCAGCGAGGAAGAGGACGAGACTCAGGATAATACGGAAGAAAATGATCAGTAACAATTAACCTAATATTAAGCGATTATGAAAAAGTTCTTATGTTGTGTTGCCATGCTGGCACTTGCTGCCGGCATGATGGCTCAGACTCCAGAGGATAAGGAGGCTGCCAAAGCTGCAAAGAAGGAGGCTGCTGCCAAGCAGAAGGCCGCTAACGCATTGGTGTCTGCTGCTATTGAATACGATACTCAGATTCAAACATTGAATGCTGAGATTCGTGCTGAGCAGGCAAAGGGTAACAACAGTAACGACAGGTTGATTATCGAGGACCAGGAGAAACTTGAAAAACTGAGCGTCGAGGGACTAGACAAGGCCAACGAGGCTTTAGCTACTGGTTTAGTACCCGAGAAGAAGCTTTTTGAGGTATATCGTGCTTTGGACGACATGTCTACCATAATTATCAATAACCAGTTGCAGTATTTCCAAAACGACAGGGAAAAATTTGACGTGAATGTTTTCGGCAAGGGTGTATATGGCTTGTGCGAGGGTTGTCATGGTGAAATTACCTGTGGTAACAAAAAGGATGAGATGCAGTTGCTGAGCATCAAGAATGCTGAACTGAAGCTTTCTTCGTCCAATCTGTATCTTGCATACCTGTGCCAATTCAATATTATGGATAAGAAACTGGAAGAGGCCTGCAAGGCTTTGGATGCATATGTCAACTATGCCAAGTCTTATCCCGAGGTTGCTGAGGCTGAGGGCGTGAAGAATCCAAAGGAGTCTGTTGCCAAGCATGCATTTAATGTGTATCTTACTGCTTCGAATGCCAAGAACTTTGATATTATGGCAAAGTATTATGATTTGGCTCTGCAGTATGATGATGAGGCAAGTCGTAATTTTGTAATCGGTTCGCGTGCACAGATTCTGAAGCAGTCGGGAAAGACTGACGAGTGGATTGCCGAGCTGAAGAAGATTATCAGCGAGAATGCTAGTAACGATGCCGGCGAGAATGCCATGCAGCAGTTGATGGGTTATTATTCCCAAAAAGAAAACAAGGATGAGGTTAAAGTTTATACAAGTGAGCTGATAGCAAAGTATCCTGATAATAAAACTGCCAACTATTGTCGTGGCTTTGCCATGTATAGTATCAAGAACTACCCCGAGGCCATTAAGTATTTCCAGAAGGCTGGTGAGTTGGATCCTTCGTATCTGGATGCATTTTACAATTGTGGCTACTGCTGGTACGAGATGGGCTTGGACAAGGCCCGTGCAGTGTCTGGCAAGGGCATGAGGACGCAGGCTCAGGTTAATGCTGCTGAGGCAGAGGTTAAGAAGTGTTTCAGAAATGCTCAGCCATATTTTGAGAAAGTTCGTGATGCCGAGCCGGAAAAGCCGGATCGTTGGGCTCGTCCTTTGCAAACTATCTACAAGAATACTGGTAATGCTGCCGGTGCAAAGGAGATGGAGCAATATACAAAGTAAATGCATAGATTTGGCATTATACTTATATTCTTATTCTTTGGTATAGGTCTTCAGGCAGCCAAAAAGGTAACCGTGAAGACCCGTATCAAGGAAGCTTATGCTGCAGTCAGGACAGCCAGCGGTCAGGAAAAGATTGAGGGGATACTGCTTGACAGTATTTCAAAACCTGGTGTTTCCGATGCCTTGCGTGCAGAGGGATACTATGTGTGTGCGCTTTTGGAGCAGAGTATTAACGAGGACCTGAACCAGAAGGCTTATCTAAAACAGAAACTGGATACATTCAGAATGTTCAAGTCCGTATATATGATGTACAGATTTGTTCAGAAATGTGATTCTGTCGATTTTGCAAGACGGTATGTGAAGAAGGGTAGTAGATTGCTGGCGCCTCATCGTGTAAATCTCTTGGGTGGAGGCAAGTTCCTTCTGAAAAAGGACAAATGGGCTGATGCCTATAGTTATTTTGATATGTATCTGGCAACGATGAGGAATGAACCCGATTCTGTTCTCGGTCTTGTTTCGTGCTGGGCAGTTGTCTGTGCAATGAATGAGAATAAGCCATATGATGTCCTGAAACATGTTCAGTCGTCAATTGACTATGGCAGTAGCGAGGACCGTGCCGTTCTTATGGAATATAAGTGCCGTTCCTACGCTGCCGTAGGTGACAGCGTAAACTGGGTGACATGTCTGAGAGAAGGTATGAGGGCTTATCCTAAGTATGATTACTTCTTCCTGAATCTTATTGACTGGGATATTCGCCATGACCGTCTGGAAGAAGCTACGGCAATGACTGATTCGCTAATGTTATTGGATTCCGAGATTCCGAATTTCTGGTTTGCCAAAAGTATGATAGCGTTGAGCAGGCATAAATATGACGAATGTATACATATGAGCGACGAGTGTCTGAAACGTGACCATAACTATGCAGATGCATGGTATAACAAGGGCGTTTCGTTGTTGAATCAGTCTTTGGCAGAGAAGGATAGCCGCAAGGTCCTGTCTTTGTTGCAACTTGCTGAGGAACCAATGGAAATGGTCCGTAAACTGCAGCCTCAGGCGGTTGAACGCTGGGGCAGGCCGCTATACAGGATTTATCTGAAACTGAATCGTGGCGAGAAATTTGAGGAGATAGATCGTATTCTTTCTGCGAACTAAACTTTACGGATAACAATCAAACTGATACTGCACATATTAATTGTTGTATTCGGATTTGTTGCAGTCTTTTCTTCGTGCACCAGCCGTGATACATCTGAGCCTGATACATTAAACAGTCGGGCCTATGCCTCGCGTTATTCTGACTGTGAGTTGTCCAAGCAATACGCAAGGAGGGCTTTTGATTTAAGTTCGGGATATGTGGACGGTCAGGCCCAGGCACTGAATCATCTTGCTTTCGTCGCGTATCATGAGATGCGTTTTTCCGATGCTCTTAATCTTCTGGACAGTGTCTATATTCTGACTAATAATCAGGTCGAACTGCTTTGCGCTGACGTTATGCGTATGAAGATATCGCAGCGTACTGGCGACCAGAGGATATTCTACCGTGCCTGGCATAATGCAGGAAACCGTACAAAGCGTATTTCGCAGGAAACGGAGCATCTGTCACCTGCTTCGCTCAGCAGAATGGCATATGCTACAAATGAGATGCATATCATTGCTAGTACTTATTATTATTATAACAGTCAGGATTCTTTGTCACGTGCCGAGATTTATTACGTTGATCCCCAGGTTACGTCAGTGCGTGATACGAGTGAATGGATTTCATATCTGTATATGCTGGGTACCGGCGGTTTTATTTCCGGCGACAGCGTGACTGTGGCAGTTGAGGAGTTTGACAATCTGATGCATGCGTATACAGTTGCCAGGAAGACGAATAACCTTTATTTCCAAGCCAATTGCCTGCAGGCGCTTGCCCTTGCACTTGAGAAGCCTGAGCAGCAGATGCTGATTCGTGAACACCGTTCGGGGGCGTTGAATTTTATCAGTTCGATAGTTGAGGGGTATTATGAGTATGAGATGCCGCATGGCAAGTCGGCTTTTGATGACAGTTCCCCATTGGCTTTAATGAGGATGTCAAGGGATATCTTCCGCTTTTATGGAGATATTTTTCAGGAGGTTAACGTACTGAGAACGGAGAGTGAACTGCTCTTCAACAAGGGCTATTACGACGAATGTGTTGCCTTGCTTGATACGGCATTGACATTGATTGAAATTCAGCATGAGCGCGATTCGCTTCGCGTGCCTTACTGGGAAGCAAGGATATACGAGCAGCTTTCAATGAACTACAGTGCACTGGATGATACATGTCAGGCATTGGCTTACAGAAAAATGTATCTTGAGCGTCTGGATAATATGCGTCAGGATTTGGAGGAAGGAGCGCGTGCTGATGAACTTGCTCAATATAACAAGATTCTGTTTTTGCGTCTGAGTCTTGTCGGGATTGTTGCTATCCTCGTGATTCTTTCTTTTTGGATGCTGGTCAGGTACGTGAACCGCAAAGGACGTATTCAGTTTGATGAATTGATTGACAGACTTGAGGTCTTGAAGGAAAGAACGAAGGAGACTGAAGGACGGCTGGAATATGAGAAGTTGTCGTATATCGAACGTCGTGCCAAGGTTTCGCTTGCAGAGAGTGTTGTTCCGTATATCAACAGAATGCTGCACAGCAATGATTCGGATTACGTTATAGAACTGGCTGATAAGATAACGGAGTTGAATGATTTGTTGACACGCTGGATTCAGGTAAGGCAGGGTCGTCTGTCGATGAACATATCCACATTTGCATTGCAGCCTATTCTGGATACACTTGCCAAGAATAAACCTACGTATCAGAAGAAAGGTGTTGAATTTCATGTTCCTTCAACAGATGTACAGATGAAGGGCGACAATGTATTGACATTGTTTATGCTTAACACTTTATGTGACAATGCCCTGAAGTATACTCCTGAAGGCGGGCGTATTGCCATTGAGGTCGGAACAACGGATTCGTATGTTGAGGTGTCGGTTGTTGACAGCGGCTGCGGCTTGAGTGAGAACGACGTCGACATCATTAATAATAGTAAGGTATGGGATGCCAAGAGTATAGGCACTAAGGAACACAAGGGATTCGGGTTCGGATTGATGAACTGTAAGGGCATCATTGGTCACATGAAGAAGATGTCATCCAGATTCCAGTGTTGTGATTTCGGCGTCGATAGCAAGATAGGAAAAGGTAGCAGGTTCTGGTTCCGTCTGCCACGTGTCCTTATGCTGCTATTATGCGCTTCAATCCATCTGTCGTCATTTGCCGATGGCCTTTCAGCATCGGATAAGAGAACTCTCCAAGAAAGGCGTGAACAATTGAATGAGTTGAGTGTTTCTGCATTGAACCGGCATCAATGGGATTTGTATCGTACATATAATGATGAATATATAAGGGTTCATCGCCAGCTTACAGCAGATCCAGACCTTCCTGTGTATGCAGCCAGGCTTCATTCTCTGGAAAGCGAGGCACGTTGGGCTTTGATTTTTACTTTTCTGCTGGTAACTGCCTCGGTCTTTGCCTTTATAATCACTGTAAGGCTCTCCAGACGTAAGCGTGACATGCTGGTAAGCCACGAGGAGGATATTACAATACAAAGCGAGCAACTGAGCAGAATACAGTTTGAACTTGACCGCTTGCATGTATATAATCAGGTTTTGGACAATTGTCTGTCTACCATCAAACATGAGACAATGTACTATCCTGCCCGTATCCGTCAGATGGCTTCTGCAGATGATTCGGATGCGGGGGAACTTAAACAGCTGGAGAATTATTACAATGATGTCTATACGTTGCTGCTTATTCAGGCGCAGCATCAGACATCATTGAGGATGTCGCTGGACAGGAATGTCTATGCTGAGCTTGTTTCCCGTGTAAAGGCGGCTGTAAAGAATGTGGCTGAATCGGCATGCATTGATTTCAGTAATGTCGATATAGACATATCAGAGATTGATCATGACAGGATAATGGAATTGCGTATGAAAGTCAGAGGCGTTGATATTCCCGAAAATATGTTTACACCTGATGGAGGCAATACTGATGCCTTGGTTGCCCGTGAAATTGTCAGGATGCACGATGCTGCATGTGGACATCCAGGGTTGAGACTATATGTTGAAAATAATGAAATAATAATAACATTATGGAAAAATTCAAAGTTATTATCGTAGAGGATGTACAGCTTGAGCTAAAGGGAACGGAACAGATTTTCCGTTCGGATATTCCCGAGGCTGAAATCATAGGTACGGCTCAGAATGAATCGGAACTTTGGAAGCTTATGCGTCAGGATAAGCCTGATTTGGTTCTTCTGGACCTGGGGCTTGGAGGCAGTACTACTGTAGGTGTGGATATTTGCCGTCAGCTCCGTGACAGATATACTGATCTTAAGATATTGATTTTTACTGGCGAAATCCTGAACGAGCGTTTGTGGATTGAGGCACTTTCTGCAGGTGCCGATGGTATTATACTGAAGACTGGTAACCTTTTGCAGCGTGATGATGTTCAGCTGGTTATGAACGGTCGTCGTCTGGTCTTCAATGAACCTATTCTTGAGAAGATTATGGTACGTTTCCGTAAATCTGTGTTGAATGAGGTTCAGCAGGATGATGCTCTGATAGATTATGAAATTGATGAGTATGACGAGCGTTACCTGCGTCATTTGGCTCTTGGCTATACCAAGGATATGATTGCAAATCTGAAGGGTATGCCATTCGGTGCCAAATCATTGGAAAAGCGCCAGACAGACCTTATAAACCGTCTGTTCCCAGGCAATGAAAGAACTGGCGTAAATGCAACCCGACTTGTTACGCGTGCATTGCAGTTGCATATACTGGATCTGGACAATCTGAAGGCTGACCCGGAATAGAATGGACGAGATCTTGCGTAACATCTGGCTCAGGGGTGCTGAGAATACGGCAAGTGTGTGGCTTGTGTATTGTATTATGCTGCTTAGTACAATCGGCAGTTTTATATTCAGCGGTTTGTATAAACTGAAAAACCGCGATGCTTTGTTGGCTGCCATATTGGTGGCATTTGCCGGTATGGTAGGTGTGATATTGACGGCTGTTGTTCCGACAAGTCCTCTGCTGGGAGTTACGGGTACGCTTTTTCCTTCTCCATGGTCTCACGGCCTTTTCCCGGTGTTATGCATGCTGTCTATAACCGTATCGCTCACTTATGGACTGGTTGCAGGTACAATTCATTCCTTGTATGATGTGCTACGTATGGTCAGTTATGGCGTATCCCGATGGTCTTGGGTCGTTATTCTTGTGATGACTGTTACATTCATTTTATCTGTAATTCCGTCATGAATCTTAGTGAACTGAATCCAAGCCAGCGTGAAGCTGTAGAATATAACGACGGACCTTCTTTGGTGATTGCCGGAGCCGGTTCGGGCAAGACGCGTGTACTGACATACAAAATTGCATATTTGTTGGAGTCAGGCTATAAGCCATGGAATATACTGGCTCTTACTTTTACTAACAAGGCTGCAAAGGAAATGCGTTCGCGTATTGCCGTACAGGTTGGCGAGGAAATTGCCGCAGGTCTTTGGATGGGTACATTCCACAGTATTTTTTCCCGCATCCTGCGGCGTGAATTCAACCGTATCGGCTTCGCTTCTGATTTTACGATATATGACTCCCAGGACAGCGTCTCCTTGCTAAAAAGTATAATCAAGGAAATGCAGTTGGATGACAAGACATATAAACCTAGGAGTATTGCTGCAAGGATATCGAATGCCAAGAACCGTCTTATTATGCCGGAGGCATATCGGAATGACAGAGGTATATACGAATCCGATTCTTATTCCAGGGTACCGCGTACAGGAGAGATATACCAACGGTATTGGAACAGATGCAAGATGTCGAATGTGATGGATTTTGATGACTTGCTACTCTATACATGGCTGTTGTTCAGGCAGAATCCAGATTTAGTTCGTGATTACGAGGAAAGGTTTAAATTCGTGCTGGTTGACGAGTATCAGGACACTAACTATGCACAGCATCAGATAATCTGGCTTTTGACTCAGCATAATATGCGTGTTGCCGTAGTAGGTGATGACGCACAAAGTATTTACAGTTTCCGTGGCGCCAATATTGATAACATACTGCGTTTCCAGGAACTCTACAAGGGTGCAAGACTTTTTAAGCTTGAGGAAAACTACCGTAGTACGCAGACTATCGTACAAGCTGCCAATTCCCTGATCCATCATAATAACGGACAGATTCATAAGGATGTGTATTCGCGTAAGGATATGGGTGAAAGGATTTCGCTATTGGAGACTTATTCGGATATTGACGAGGCGACTGCCGTAATACGCTGTGTACGTGAATTTCATAGGAATGAGCAGATTCCCTATTCGCAAATGGCCATCCTTTACCGTACTAATGCACAGAGCCGCCCGTTCGAGGAGGCTATTCGCAAGAACTCAATACCTTATATTATTTTCGGGGGATTGAGCTTTTATCAGCGAAAGGAAATCAAGGATGTTATCGCATACTTCAGACTTGTTGTAAACCCACATGACGAGGAGGCGTTAAGACGTATTATTAACTATCCTGCCCGTGGTATCGGTCAGACAACACTTGACAAGGTTTTTGCTGCTGCAAACCGGCAAAGCGTTTCTCCATGGGAGATACTGAAAACCCCTGAGGCAATAGACGTGAACGGTGCAACGCGTACTAAGATTGAACGCTTCACGTCGCTGATAGAATCATTTGTCAAACATGTTCGCGAGTCAGATGCCCATACGCTTGCAGTTGAAATTGTAAGCAGAAGCGGTATACAGTATGAAATAAACAGTGGTACTGACGTAGAAGATATCTCCAGGAAGGAGAATCTGCAGGAATTGCTGGATGGCATCGCCGGTTTTGTGGATGAGCACCAGCAAGGCGGGCAAGGTGTTCTTTTGCAGGATTATCTTCAAGAGGTTTCACTGTTGAGTGATATTGACCAAGGAGGCAATTCGGGTGAGGATCGTCTTACGCTTATGACGGTACATTCTGCCAAGGGCTTGGAATTCCGTGTAGTCTTTGTGGTCGGAATGGAGGAGACTTTATTTCCCAACCAGTTATGTATGGATACCGTACGCGGTCTTGAGGAGGAACGCAGGTTATTCTACGTTGCCATTACTCGTGCGCAAGAGTATCTTCTGCTGTCAAATGCAAAGAGCCGTTTCCGTTTTGGTAAGACAGAGATATGCAAACCGTCACGTTTCCTGAGTGAGATAGATCCGCGTTTCCTGCAGCGTACAAACGGAAAGGGCAGGGTACAGGCAGTAACTCCTGTTCCATCAGGTATTGATGCCCGCAGATTCAGGAAGATTTCTTCAATAAAGCCTAATGTGACGGCAAAGCGGGAAGTCGCCGTGTTACCGTCAGCACCAACTGTGTCGCAGGACTCTAATACTTCCGACGTTGTTGTTGGCAGCCGTATTCTGCATGACCGTTTCGGCTTGGGTTCTGTTACGGCTGTATCGGGAATTGGCATGGATAAAAAAGCAACAGTCATTTTCGACAATGTCGGTCAAAAACAACTGTTGCTGCGTTTTGCCAAGTTCAAGGTTGTATAGCCATACAACCCATCTTGTTGTCAGGTTCCTGCTTATGCTTTCTTCTTCAGCAGATCACGGATTTCGGTAAGCAGAACTTCTTCGTTGCTAGGCTTTGGTTCCGGCTCCGGAGCAGGTGCTTCCTCCTTCTTCCTGTTTAATTTGGCGATGCCCTTAATCATCAGGAAGATACAGAACGCGATAATCAGGAAGTCAAGTATGTTCTGAAGGAACTGTCCGTATGCAAATACAGATGCACCAGCTTCCTGAGCCTCGGCCAACGTATTGTATGCCTTGTCGTCCGAGAGGTTTACGAACAGATTGGTAAAGTCAATACCTCCGGTGGCAAGACTGATAACCGGCATCAGAATGTCTCCAACCAGCGAAGTTACGATTTTGCCAAACGCACCACCGATGATAACACCGACAGCCATGTCCATGACATTACCCTTCATTGCGAAGTCTTTGAAATCTTGCAAAAATGAACATTTTGCCATAGTAATTGATTTTTAGGGTTAATAATTCGTTTGTATTGGTTAAAATATTTATCTTTCACAATTGCGAAATTAAAAAGAATTTTATAAATTTGCGCAGAAAACAATGAGAAAAGTATCCATACATAAAAAAAATGCAATAATTATGTTGATAATGACACTTATTGCAGTAGCATGCAAGAGCAGTCATTATTGTAATTGTGGATAAAGTATAAGAGTTAACAAATCATATTTTATAACAATTTAAATTTTTAAACCAATGGCAACAAAAGTAGCTATTAACGGCTTCGGTCGTATCGGTCGCCTCGCTTTCCGTCAGATGTTCGAGGCTGAAGGTTATGAAGTAGTAGCAATCAATGACCTGACATCTCCAAAGATGTTGGCTCATCTGCTGAAGTATGATACAGCACAGGGTGGTTTCGCAGGCAAGTTTGGCGAAGGTAAGCACACTGTCGAGGCTGGTGAGTCTTCTATCATCGTTGACGGCAAGGAGATTACAATCTATGCTAAGCCTAACGCTGCAGAACTCCCATGGGGTGAGCTGGACGTAGATGTTGTTCTGGAGTGCACAGGTTTCTACACATCCAAGGAGAAGGCTTCTGCTCACCTGACAGCCGGTGCCAAGAAGGTTGTTATCTCTGCTCCTGCAGGTAACGATCTGCCCACTATCGTATACAATGTTAATCACAAGACTCTGACAGCTAACGATAAGATTATCTCTGCTGCTTCTTGTACAACTAACTGTCTGGCTCCAATGGCTGCTGCCCTGCATGCCTATGCTCCAATCCAGAGCGGTATCATGAGCACAATCCATGCCTATACAGGTGACCAGATGATTCTGGACGGCCCACAGCGCAAGGGTGACCTGCGTCGTTCACGTGCCGGTGCTCAGAACATCGTTCCTAACTCAACAGGTGCTGCCAAGGCAATCGGTCTGGTTATTCCTGAGCTGAACGGCAAGCTGATCGGTTCTGCACAGCGTGTTCCGACCCCAACAGGTTCTACAACTATCCTCGTAGCTGTTGTCAAGGGTAAGGATATTACCAAGGAAGGCATCAATGCTGCCATGAAGGCTGCTCAGACAGAGTCTTACGGTTACACCGAGGACGAGATTGTTTCTAGCGACGTTATCGGTATGAAGTATGGTTCTCTGTTCGATGCAACTCAGACAATGGTTGCCAAGATTGACGAGGATACATATCAGGTTCAGGTTGTTTCTTGGTACGACAACGAGAACAGCTATACTTCTCAGATGGTACGTACAATCAAGTACTTCAACGAGAACTGCTAATAACCGGTATATTTAATCGTTATTACTTAATTAAGCCTGGAGGTTTACCTCCGGGCTTTTTCAAATAAAAATACGTTATCCTGTGTACGATATTGTTACTGTTTTAGGTCCTACGGCCTGTGGCAAGACTTCTTTTGCTGCTCATCTTGCAAAAGAGATGGGGAATGCGGAAATCATTTCAGCGGACAGTCGAATGGTGTACCGCGGAATGACTATCGGCAGCGGCAAGGATTTGAAGGACTATGATATCAAGGATTCAAATGGTAATGTCGTTCATATACCATACCATTTGATTGATATCTGTGAGGCGGGATATCGTTTTAATGTATATGAATTCCAGTGTGCTTTCCAGAATGCATATATGGATATCATGGCCAGGGGTAAGTATCCTATAATGTGTGGCGGAACAGGATTGTATATTGAAAGCGTCCTGAAAAGCTACGAACTTGGAAATGTACGTTTTCCGAAACGTAACAGCCTGAACATAGGCTTGAAGATAGACCGCGAATTGCGTCGTGAGAAGATTTCTAATCGTCTGAAGGCACGACTTGCCGAAGGGATGATAGATGAAGTACGCGGACTTCTTGAAACCTTGCCCCCCGAGCGTCTTATACGTTATGGTCTGGAATACAAATACGTTACCTTATATATAATAGGTGAGCTTACATACGACGAAATGTTCCGCCAGTTAGAGATTGCCATACATCAGTTTGCCAAAAGGCAGATGACGTGGTTTCGTGGTATGGAAGAGCGTAGGGGTATACCGATTCACTGGATAGATGCAACTGCCCCTATGGATGAGAAAGTCAGGATGGTGCTGGATTTGTTCTAATAGCCGGTTCTATCCCATCTTGCTGATTCTTTCAAGTTCCCTTATATTCATAAAGGCTATCTTGCGTCCGTCGATGGCAACCAGTTTTTCGCTGGCGAATGCGCTTAGTGTGCGGATGGCGTTTGATGTTGTCATGTTGGACAGATTAGCAAGATCTTCGCGAGACAGGTAGATGTTCAGTGTAGTACCGTCTTCCTCCAATCCATAACTGTCCTTTAGAAATAGCAGGCTTTCGGCCAGACGTCCACGGATGTGCTTTTGTGTAAGGTTTACCGTGCGCTCGTCGCTGACGCCTAGATCCTGTGCCAGCCTTTGGATGAAGAACCATGCGAAGGCCGCATTGCTTTGCATGAAATCTGTCAGGATTTCCAGTGGAATCTTCAGCATAATACATGGCTCGAATGCAGCTGCGGCTGTAATGAAAGGCTCGTCAGCCACATAGGCTCTGTAGGCAAAGTATTCAGGTGCATTCAGTACGCGTATTATCTGTGGTCTTCCGCCTACACCGTCCTTGTATATCTTGACCTTGCCGTCCACCAGGCAAAACATGTAGCGGGGCTTTTCGCCCTCTTTGTAGATTACCTCGTTTTTCTTGCATTTGACCAAAGTGATGTTTTCTTCAATAACGGCTCTCTGTTCAAGAGTCAATGTAGACAGCATATCTTCGATTTTGCTGAGATAATCGTTTATTTTTACTACTCGTTTAGCCATCAATTACAGCCATATATATGTTATACGGCACAAAATTACAACTTTTATATATTTATACAAAGTGTTTTATATCAAAATGTTTAACTTTGAATAGCAAAAAGTTCTATTTAATATAATATTTTCTATGAGTTATTTACGATTTGACAAGACTCTTATGACGAATCTTGAAGACAGTCTTCCCAAGGAAGTCCTGCGTTCTAATCGTTCGGGAGCCTATTCCTGCTCAACAATTGTTGACTGTAACACTCGTAAGTACCACGGACTTCTTGTAGTTCCTGTGCCTGAGTTGGATCAGGAGAATCATGTTCTTCTTTCCAGTTTGGATGCAACAGTCATCCAGCATGGTGCCGAATTCAACCTGGGACTGCACAAGTATGGAGGTGATAATTTCTCACCGCGTGGTCACAAGTACATTCGTGAATTTGATTCGCTTCAGGTCCCGACAACCATCTATCGTGTAGGTGGTGTTATTCTGAAACGCGAACAGATGTTCCAGCATTTCGAGAATCGTATCATTATCCGCTACACACTGGTTGACGCGCATAGTGAAACGACTTTGCGACTGCAGCCCTTCCTGGCCTTCCGTAGTGTTCGTGAGTACACTCATGAGAACAGCCTTGCCTCACGCGAGTATGATGTTGTTGAGGGCGGAATCAAGACATGTATGTACGAGGGTTATCCCGATTTGTACATGCAGATTGACAAGAAGAATGAATTCGTATATGCTCCTACCTGGTACAAAGGTGTTGAATACCCCAAGGAGCAGGAGCGCGGTTATGCCAGCAACGAGGATCTGTATGTTCCCGGATATTTCGAATTCAAGATCAAGAAAGGCGAAAGCGTAGTCTTCAGTGCCGGCCTTACGGAGATTGAAACCAAAAAACTGGCCGAGCTTGCTGAATTTGAGGTAAATATCCGTACTCCTCGCGACAATTTCTATAACACATTGGTCAACAGTGCACACCAGTTTATCGTACACCGTGAGCATGAGGACTATGTGTTGGCAGGTTATCCTTGGTTCAAATGCCGTGCGCGTGACCAGTTCATAGCACTTCCAGGTCTTACTCTTACCAATAACGAGTTGAAGAAATATGACGATGTGATGGAAACTTCGGAAAAAGCCATCCGTTCGTTCATGAAGGGCGAGGAACCTGGCGTAAGCATTCAGGAAATTGAACAGCCGGATGTTCTTCTCTGGGCAGTATGGTGTATCCAGCAATACGGCAAGTTTGTCTCTATGGACGAGTGCATCAAGAAGTATGGCAAGCTGGTAGAGGATATAATGGAGTGGCTCCGTGGCAACAATCATCCAAATCTGAAGGTAATGGAGAACGGGCTTGTCTATAGCGAAGGCCGCGACAAGGCTGTCACATGGATGAACTCAACAGCCAATGGACGTCCGATAGTTCCGCGTACCGGCTATATTGTCGAGTTCAATGCACTTTGGTATAATGCCCTGAAGTTTGCAGTTGACATTTGTACCCACGTAGGTGATGCCAAGAATGTCAAGATGCTGAGCGAGCAGGCAGAAAAAGTCGGTCGCAGCTTCAATGCCATGTTCTGGAACGAACACGGCTATCTGTGTGACTATTGCGTTGACGGATACCGCGATTACCTTGTACGTCCTAATATGATTTTTGCCGTTGCATTCGATCACAGTCCTTTGGACAAGAAACAGCAGAAGAGTGTCCTGGATTATTGTACCAAGGAGCTCATTACACCAAAGGGTATGCGATCACTCTCACCAAAGAGCAGCGGATATAACCCGATGTATGTCGGCCCGCAGGTACAGCGTGACTATGCATATCACCAGGGTACAGCATGGCCTTGGTTGGCAGGCTTCTATATGGAAGCTACGCTCAAGGTGCATAAATACAGCCGCGTAAGCTATGTAGACCGTCTGTTGGTCGGCTACGAAGAGGAACTCTTCTACCATTGCATCGGTACCATTCCCGAGTTATTCGACGGTAATCCGCCGTTCCATGGACGCGGTGCCATCTCGTTTGCAATGAATGTAGCCGAGATCATGCGTGTTGTTAAGTTACTTGACCAATACAATGAATATTAATAAGGAGGACGACAGCAATGAAAGTTTTAATGTTCGGTTGGGAGTTTCCTCCTAAGATTTACGGAGGTCTCGCAGTAGCATCTTACGGTATTACAAAGGGACTGAGCCTTCAGGGTGATGTAGAGACGACATTCTGCATGCCTAAGCCATGTGGTGATGAGGAGAAGTTCCTGAAGATTGTCAATATGAGCCAGGTTCCGGTAGTATGGCGTGATGTCAATTACGACTGGATCAAGGATCGCTTTGTAGGTCATACGGCAGAGGACTATTATCGTTTCCGCGACCATCTTTATGCAGATTTCAACTATCTGCAGGGTTTGGACGATATGGGTTGTATCGGTTTTGCCGGCGGTTACCCCAGTAATCTGCATGACGAGATAAATAATTTCAGTATAATTGCCGGTGTTCTGGCACGTAGCGAGCAGTTTGACCTGATTCATGCCCATGACTGGCTGACATTCCCCGCCGGTGTACATGCCAAGATGGTCAGTGGCAAGCCTTTGTGCATACATGTCCATGCAACAGACTTTGACCGTTCTCGCGGCAAAGTCAATCCTACCGTATATTCAATAGAGAAGAACGGTATGGATCATGCTGACTGTATCATGTGTGTGTCCGAGCTTACACGTCAGACCGTTATCAACCAGTATCATCAGGATCCCCGCAAGTGTGTTGCAATGCACAATGCCGTATATCCTTTGAGTCAGGAGTATCTGGATATTGTTCCCAACAAGACTCCCGGTGAAAAGGTTGTGACATATCTGGGTCGTATAACAATGCAGAAAGGTCCTGAGTATTTCGTCGAAGCTGCAGCCAAGGTATTGCAGCGTACCCGCAATATTCGTTTCTGCATGGCAGGTTCGGGTGATATGATGAATGCAATGATTCAGCTGGCTGCTGAACGCGGTATCGCCGACCGTTTCCACTTCCCTGGTTTCCAGCGCGGCAAGCAGGTATACGAGGCTTACAAGAACTCGGATGTCTTTGTAATGCCTTCAGTATCCGAACCCTTTGGTATTGCTCCGCTCGAGGCCATGCAGTGCGGATGCCCGTCAATCATTTCCAAGCAATCCGGATGCGGAGAGATTCTGGATAATGTCATCAAGTGTGACTACTGGGATATTGATGCAATGGCCGATGCAATGTACAGCGTATGTACCAACGAAGGCCTTTACGAGTATCTGCGCGATGAAGGCATCAAGGAAGTTGACCGTATTACATGGGAGAAGGTTGGCCTTCGAATCCGCGAATGCTACAACCAGCTCACAAGCCGCGGCTATTTCAACAACGATGACTATCTCAATGCGGTAAAGGGTATTAAATAAGTGATAAATAAATAAAGTCTAATAGAATAAAGTCATATAAAACGATGAAACAGATTTGTTTATATTTCGAGATACATCAGCCAGTGCATCTGAAGAGATACCGTTTCTTTGATATCGGTAAGGATCACTATTACTATGATGATTACGAGAACGAGCGTTCTATCCGTGAGACAGCAGAAGGCAGCTACGTTCCTGCGTTGAACACCATCCTGGAAATGTGCAAGGCCGATACAGCCTTCCGTCCGACATTCTCACTCTCGGGTGTCGCAATCGAAATGCTTGAGCAGTATGCTCCTGAGGTAATTGATTTGCTTGCAGAGATAGCCAAGACCGGTCAGGCAGAGTTCCTTGCCGAGCCTTACAGTCACGGATTGGGCTCCCTGGGCAACGAGGCAAGCTTCAAGGACGAAGTTAAGCGCCAGGCAAAGCGTATGAAGGAACTCTTCGGTCAGACTCCTAAGGTAATCCGCAACTCCAATCTGATTTACAACGACGAGATTGGCTCTATTGCAGCAGAGATGGGCTACAAGGGTATCTTTGTCGAGGGCGCCAAGCATATTCTCGGTTGGAAGTCACCGCACTATGTATATTCATGCGCTGCAGACAACCGTATCAGTGTCCTGATGCGTGACTATAAGCTCAGTGACGACATCTGTCTGCGTTTTTGCGATGCAAGCTGGAGCGAATATCCACTTATGGCAGACAAGTACATTGGCTGGATTGCAGGTCTTCCCGAAGGTGAAAACGTCATCAACATCGGTATGGAACTTTGTGCAATCGGTATGTTCCAGCCACTCTCCAGCCATATTCTGGACTTCATCAAGGCCTTGCCGGCATGTGCCCGTGAACGCGGCATCAGTTTTGCCACTCCAAGCGAGATTATCTCAAAGAACAAGGCAGTAGGTCCAATCGAGGTTCCATACGCAATGTCGTGGAATGACGAAGAACGTGACACCAGCGGCTGGTTGGGTAACACCATGCAACGCGAGGCCTTTGCCAAGTTGTATGATGAGAAGCTGGTAGGTCGTATACTGGCATGCAAGGACCGTCGTATCAAGCAGGATTGGGACCGTTTGCAGGCAACCAACAACTTCCAGTACATGACGACCAAAGCTCAGGCAGTTCCTATGTTGCGTGCCAATTACGACAGTGCATTCGATGCCTTCACTAACTATATGAATATAATTGGCGATTTCCTGAAACGCGTCAAGGATATGTTCTCGGAGCAGGTTGAAAATGATGAGCTCAATGCCCTGTATACACAGATTGCCAATCTTGGTGATGAACTGAATGTCAAGGACAAGGAAATCAGTACTTTGCGTGCACGTCTCGAAAAGTTTGAGGGCTCTGAACCAGCCAAGAAGGCACCAGCCAAGAAAGAACCAACTAAAAAGACAGTTACCAAGAAAGCTGCTGCAGCTAAGAAGTAATCTGTTCTTTCCCTATACAAGGAACCATTTCCGTCAAGGAATGGTTCCTTGTGATTTTATTTGTTTAAAAGATGAATAAAAGACTGATCTCTATTCTTGCTTTGTTGCTCCCGTTTGCAATTGCAACAGAATGTATTGCACAATCCAGCCAATCGGGCAATAAGGCACACCGGAAAGTAAATTCGTATGCTGCAAGGTATATTACTGCAGCAGATTCAACATATCTGGACGCACTTCATATGGGAGAGCCACATCTTGTGTGGTGTACGTATTACGGCAAGTCCTGGCACGGACGTCGCACGGCAAGCGGAGAGCGTCATAACATGAATGACTATGTCTGCGCGCATCTGTTCTTGCCGTTCGGTACACGTATCAAGTTACGCAACCCTAAGAACGGCAAGGAAATCATTGTCAAGGTCAATGACAGGGGACCTCATAGCAAGAAAAACAAACTGGATCTCAGTTATGGTGCTGCACGCGACCTGGGTTTCATTCGTGCAGGTGTCTTTCAGTTAGAGATGACGGTCTTGGGAGATTAGTTTAGCACGTTTTGCCTTCATATCTGCAATAGTCGCATCATCCAGGATTACTATTGCACCCCGCTCAATGGCTGCGTACAGGTCTTCTTCTCCAAAGGCTTTTCCTTGAACATTGAAGTCGCTGATGTTGAATTCATAGTTTACGCGCAGGTTATGCCTTATCATTTTCTGCTGGAAACGTGTACCCGAATTCTTGCGTCTTAACAGTTTTGCAATAGCCTTTATCTCGGATTCCGAGAATTTGTTTCTTCCCATCTGTATATTTATTTCTCATGCAAAGATATGGAAATAATTTCTTTTTTATACCTTTGTAGCCAAACTATATACGCTAAGCATCTTATCTATGATAATTATCCCGTATAGTATAACTCATCGCGATGCGTGGAACGACTTCGTAGCCGGCAGCAAGCAGGGTACGTTTCTGCTGAATCGTAATTTCATGGACTATCATGCCGACAGGTTCTTCGACTGCTCGATAATGATCTGTCAGGCTGATGATGACAAGGGTGCTTATACATCCACAGAGCAGAATTTCGGTGATATTATTGCAGTAATGCCTGCCAATTGGATAGAGGAGACCCAAACCGTCGAATCTCACGGCGGTCTGACATACGGAGGTCTGCTTACCAGGGAGGACATAACCGAAACAGAGGTTCTGCAGGTTCTGCAGGCAGCCTTTACATACTATCGTGAAATGATGGGAGCCCGTGTCCTGCTATATAAGCCTATACCTTATATATATAGCACTCTTCCCAGTGGCGAAGACCTGTATGCATTATTCCGAGCCAATGCCCAGCTTTCCCGCCGTCTGGTCAGTTCTGTTGTAGACATGCGGCACCAGCTGAGAATGAGCGCATTACGCACCAATGGCGTAAAGAAAGCACTTGCCAGTGGTTTCTACATCGACCGTATGCAGGAGGGAGACCGCGAAACGCTGAATGAATTCTGGGTACTTATGGAAGATATGCTCATGCGTCACCATAAGGCCAGTCCTACCCATACCGTTGACGAAATCAGTCTCCTGATATCGCGCTTCCCCCGTGAGATCAAGGTATATATCGTACGTAATTCGTCCCTGCGCATAGTAGCCGGTGTCATAGTCTTTGAAACCGGAAGCGTTGCCCATGTACAATACATTGCCAGCAGTACCGAGGGTATTGAAAACGGTGCTCTCGACCTCCTGTTCCGTCATCTGATTACCGAGCGTTACAAGAACATGGATTACCTGGATCTCGGTACAAGCAACGAGGCACATGGGCATATCCTTAACGAGGGACTTATTGCTAAGAAGGAAAGCTTTGGCGGACGTGCTGTCTGTTATGACACCTATCGCGTAATGTTGGACGAACCAGGTATTGCCACCATGTGTGACTTGCATAAACCAAAGGATAAAAAGAAACAGATTAAATACCTGGACTTAAAAAAGTTAAACCATACTTACGAACCATATCTCTCATACGAGATCAATCGTGTGACACAGAGCGGTTTTTATCTCCTCGGACAGGAAAACCAGCGCTTCGAACAGACGTGGAAAAACTATGTCCGTACCCGTAACTGTGTACTGACCGGTAATGGTCTTGAGGCTCTTGTGCTTATCCTCAGGGCCTATATGCAGCTTAATGGATGGAGACGCGGTGACTATGTTCTTGTCCAGGGCAATACCTATATTGCGACAGTAATGGCAATTCGCGAGGCAGGTCTGACTCCCGTCCTTTTTGATCCTGCCTACCATCCTGTGCACGGAATGCCGATGCTGGATTATGACCATATCGGGCGTATTCTTGCCAAATTGGATTCCTCGCATTCCCTGCGTGCCATTATGCCGGTGCATCTTTATGGAAGAGTATGGGATATGGATAATGTACGCAAGTTTGCATCACTTCATGACATAAAAGTAATCGAGGATGCCGCACAGGCACATGGGGCAGAAATCAACGGCGTACGTGCAGGAGCTTTGGGCGACGCAGCCGGATGGAGTTTCTATCCGGGCAAGAACCTTGGAGCTCTGGGTGATGCCGGCTGCGTTACAACCAATGACGATAAATTGGCAGACCTGATTCGTACAATGGCAAATTACGGTAGCCGCGAGAAGTATGTCAACGAGGTTGAAGGAATGAACAGCCGCGTGGACGAAATCCAGGCAGCAATTCTCACTGTCAAGTTCCCCTATCTGAATATCGAAAACAAACGTCGCCGCGAAATAGCAGACCGTTATATGACCGGTATTGACAATCCTCTGATTAAGCTCCAGCAACGACCTGGTAATCCCGAGGAAAATGTATGGCATATATTCCCCGTGTATTGCGCTGAGCGCGATAAGCTGCAGGCATATCTCAAGGAGAATGGGGTAGAGACGCTGATACATTATCCTATCCCGCCGCACAGGCAGGCTTCACTTCATGGCGAAGGGAAACTCCTGATTCCCGAAAGTCTTCCTGTGACTGAAAAGGAAGCAAGGGAAGAACTCTCGCTACCTGTTTCACCTGTAATGTCCAATGACGATGTAGATAGCGTCATCGCCCTCTTGAATCGTTTTGTGGCACAATAGTATACGGATACATCCCCACGTTTATCTGCACTCGCTCACGAAGCCTGTGCGGATTTTTTTTTGATTTATTTCCTGTAATCTGTTTTGTTGCAAGAAAATGAGAATGACTACATCTGTCTGACCGATATGGCCAGATATAAAGATAAGCAGCGTACGGACTACATTATCCAAAACTGGTTGCGTTCTCGCAGCACAATTGAATATCTTGGTGTGTGGGAGCAATTGCACAATCCCAATTTTAATCCCATCGAATTCGATGGGTTTAGAAACCAAGCTGGGTTGCACTCTTTTAGTCTTGTCCGTTACGATGTCTTGCACCGCATGGCTGAGGAACAGCTAAAGGTTCTCAACGAGCAAAATGCAGAATATCGCTTTAAAAAACTGACGAGTAGCACGGACTTAATAGAGTAACAGAGTTTCAACCTCTCCCAGAGATTCTGATAATATCCGCACTTGCTTATGAAGCCCGTGCGGATTTTTTTTTTGATATAATTTTCATTCCATCATCAACTTTTCCTTAAATTTTATTATTTTTGCAATTGCATCTGCCCGCTGTGGCTATGAGGCACACTGTGGTGTGTGGAGTCATTGGGTGGAGCACTACATATTGAAAGGCGTTACTGACGCTTTGTTTTTGGACTCTTCGAACTACCACAATCGAAATAGCAATCCAAGACAAATGCAGGGGTGACTGCCACGGGGTGTAGTATATACTCTCCGTAGTGTGCTGCGAGGCTCGTGTAGCCTCAACGCACACTTTACGGGTGTCTATATACTCCAACGTGGGTGTTTACTCTGTTTGTTCTTTTGCTATTGGCTGTGGTAGGCCAGAAGAGTGGGACAGGCAGAAGTTAAGCACCCACTCTTTTTGTATGTAGTAAACACATGAAATCAAACCAATCTGACTTTGGGTGTTTGTCAGAACAAAAAGAAAAGGACAAGGCAATAAAGAGTAACTGACAAACAATAATACGAGATTCATTTCACTTCTGGTGACATAGAACTGGAAAACTAATACAACGCAGAAGCAGAAACGATAATGACCTCGCACGAACAGCGTGGGGGA
>JAFZVW010000031.1 GCA_017617635.1 Bacteroidaceae bacterium
AGACGAGGACGTTGATAGGAGGCAGGTGTAAAGACGGTGACGTCAAAGCCGAGCCTTACTAATTGCCCGAACGGCTTTCGCTCTTCGCAGGTTGCTATACTTGCAGCTGATGGATAAAGTCTATTGCTTATAATCCTGCTGTCAGAAGTTTCGAGGTTATCAGTATGTCACCCCTATTGACAAGGTGTCGAAACCGGGCTTCGGCTCGGCAATGACCAAACGAGTTTGTCATTGCTCTCACCTTGCACCGTTTTTTAGGTGGTTATAGTGGCGGGGTTCCACCTCTTCCCATTCCGAACAGAGAAGTTAAGCCCGCCCGCGCCGATGGTACTGCACACCCGTGGGAGAGTAGGTAGCCGCCGTTTTTTAGAAAGAAAGCCTCTGCATCGAAAGATGCGGGGGCTTTTCCCATTTATACAGCTTCCTGCTCTCCCGCGCAATGGGGCTTTCGGCGACGGCCGAAATGCAGTAGGTAGCCACCTTTTTCAGTTCAATCCTCGCAGAAATTTCGCCAAAGTGGGGGGTATAGTCGCAGGATTTCAAGACCGTACAATTACGAAAGCGCCCACTGGTTTTGTTGACCAGTAGGCACTTTTTATGATAACTTTCCATTTCTATTGCGATGTACTCGCACTGCTCGTTTTCGGGTCAGCGACGCTACGCGTCATCGGCCGTGCTAGGCGCAGAGTGCACCGCGTCGTCGTTCTACGCTAATTTCAGTTTAATGCCTTCTTGCACCAATTCCCCTTCGTTTGTCATACAGCGTATAACATACTCTGCGTCCGTGGGATCGTAGGCGTTAAGGTTTATCTGATAGCCGAACAGAGGACCGTTTGCCAGCTGTGATCTGATATCGTCACGGATTGTCTGATATCTGTCTTCGGAGGGTGGGGTATAGCTGCTGCTCTGGCATACATCGCAATTGCCGCATTTCCTGTCGTATTTCTCACCGAAATAGTTCAGTATCTGTTTAGTACGGCATGTCGTATTGTCGTTTATGTAGTCAATCATGTGATTGATGCGTTCGGCATAGCGATCCCTGCGTTCCTCGTAAACACTGCGGGGTATGACCAGGTCCTTGCCTTCTACACGGCGGCGGGTGAGTTTCAGATACGGTACTTTCTTACGTGGAATGTATCTTATTACACGTGACATTGTCAGGGCACACAATCTTTCGTAAATATCGTGTGCAGATATCCCTGTTGCCTGTGAAATGGCTTCCTCGTCGATATAGACCATTTCCTGGAAGATGCCGGTATAGCGTCGTAGCATGAAATTGAATATCTGTTCGCTGCTGCCATGTATGCTGTGATACAGTTCGGAGCGTGTCGCCAGGATAGTCAAACGGGATGTGGTGTCTTCCTCGTCGGTAAACTCGATATATCCCGACAGCTGCAGTATTTCCATGGCACCCTGAATCTGTGCATAGCTGTGGTGAAAGTTGTGGCAGAATTCATGTACGTTGAATTCGCGGTTTATGCCTGCTCCGCAATCTATGCTGATTTGGAGATAGTAGCAGATATGGTCGTACAGATTGCATATGTCTTCTTTTGAAGGAAAAGCATACTGCAGGCGTCGTTCCAGCAGTTTCTTCTCCTTGCCTTCGCGCAGGAGAACTGCGTATGCAGGTTTTCCGTCACGTCCTGCACGTCCTGCCTCCTGATAGTATTGCTCTATGCTTTCCGGCGGGTCTATATGGACAACCAGGCGGACATCACTCTTGTCTATGCCCATTCCAAAAGCATTGGTCGCAACCATGATGCGCGTATGGTTTTCCTGCCAGTCACGCTGGAGGTAGTCTTTCTGCAATTCGGATATCCCGGCGTGGAAATGTGCAGCCGAATATCCTCGTGATGTCAGCCACGAGGCCGTTTCCTCGGCAGTCTTTCTTTTTGCGGTGTATATAATGGTGGAACCGGTGTAGTGTTCCAGCAGATATTCCAGTCCCTGCTGTATGGTCGTAACGTCCAGAACAGAGTAATGCAGGTTCTTTCGTTCAAAAGACATCTTGTAGACATTGCTCTCCTTGAATGCAAGTTTGTCCTGTATGTCCTGTACTACAGCCGGAGTAGCAGATGCAGTCAACGCCAGAACGGGAACCCCGGGCAGTTCCCTGCGTATTTCGGGAATCTGCAAGTATGACGGTCTGAAGTCATATCCCCATTGTGATATACAGTGTGCCTCGTCCACACATATCATCGAGACATGCATGCTGCGCATTTTCAGGATAAAGATATCAGACGAGAGGCGTTCGGGTGAGACGTACAGGAACTTGTAATCACCATAAATGCAGTTTTCCAGGGCTGTAATAATATCCGTACGTTTCATTCCGGAGTGTACGGCTGTTGCCTTGATTCCCAGCTGGCGCAGGCGACCGACCTGGTCCTTCATGAGTGCAACAAGGGGTGTGATAACCAGGCATAGTCCAGGCTGTGCCAATGCCGGAACCTGGAAAGTGATACTCTTGCCGCCGCCCGTAGGCATCAATCCCAGGGTGTCACGTCCGGATGCTATGCTCCCGATAATATCACGCTGAATACCCCTGAAACTGTCATAGCCCCAGTATTGTCGTAAAATACAAAGGAAGCGGTCAATCGAGTTCTGTTGCTTCAATGTCTTCAATCTGCAATTGGATTTCTCCCCGTTTATAGGCGTTCTCCTCTATTGAATATACTATGTTAAAGGAGCGTTTGGTCTTGATGTATCGTGCCTGGCTGCTTTGCCCGAAGGCAATGCCGTTCATGACCTTGCTGCATCTGTTGTCAACAAGTTCCAGGCGTATATGTTCCTGCTCACGTCCGACGACCTTGCTGGTGCCGTAGTCATATACCTGACGTGTGCAGAAAAGGGGCTTTGTGTTCTCCGGACCAAATGGCTGGAAGCGTTTCAGGTCCGAGAAGAACTTGCGGTCAATCTCACGGAACGACAGCGTAGAGTCCACATTAAGCAAGGCATCAGTCTGTCCTGGCAGGATATGTCTGTCCACATACTCCTCGAAACGATGCTTGAATTCCTTTACCCTGTCAGCTTTTATCGTCAGACCGGCAGCATATGTATGCCCGCCGAAGTTCTCCAGTATATCCCTACAACTCTCGATAGCGGCATATATGTCGAATCCGGCTACCGAGCGTGCAGAGCCTGTTGCAAAGTCGCCGTCACGCGTAAGGACGACTGCCGGACGGAAGAATATCTCGGTCAGGCGCGACGCCACTATCCCAATTACCCCCTTGTGCCATTCCTCGTTATAGACGACAATGCCCTTATGCTCATTGCGGTGTACCAGTGTCTCGACAATCTGGTTTGCCTGTTCGGTCATTACCTTGTCCAAATCCTTGCGCTGCTCATTGTAATGGTCAATCTGGGCCGCCTTGCGTTCAGCAGCGTCCATATCCGTCTCGACCAGCAGGGCAACAGACTCGCGACCGTTCTCTATACGTCCCGAAGCATTCAGGCGAGGCCCTATCTTGTAGATGATATCAGGCAAATGGACTTCTTTCCCCTCCATGCCGGCAATGTTCATTATCGCCTTCAGTCCTACGCATGGAGACTGGTTCAGCTGGCGCAGTCCATGATACGCCAGAATACGGTTCTCGCCCATAATCGGCACTATGTCGGCAGCAATGCTGACGGCACACAAGTCCAGCAGCGGAACCAAGTCCTGGAACGGAATGCCGTTACTCTTTGCAAAGCCCTGGATCAGTTTGAAACCTACTCCGCAACCGCACAGGTCGCCATACGGATATGTGCCGTCGGTGCGCTTTGCATTCAATATTGCCACAGCGGGCGGAAGTACTGCGTCCGGTACATGATGGTCGCAGATGATGAAATCGATGCCTTTCTCACGTGCATAGGATATCTCCTGGACTGCCTTTATGCCGCAGTCCAGGACGATAATCAGCTTTACGCCCGATTCACTGGCGTAGTCTATGCCCTGTTTGGATACACCGTAACCCTCTTCGTAGCGGTCGGGAATGTAGTACTCGATGTTGTTGCTGTATTTCTGCAGAAATTTGTACACCAGTGCTACTGCAGTAACTCCGTCTACGTTATAGTCACCGTACACCATTATCTTTTCCTTCCTGCCCAATGCCTCGTTGATTCGCTTGACGGCAACCTCCATGTCGCGAAACAGGAATGGGTCCAGAAGGTCGGACAATTGCGGTCGGAAGAACTTTCCGGCCTGCTGTGTATCGGTAATGCCACGGTCAACCAGCAGTTGCCCCAATATGGGACTTATTCCCAGTTCCCGTGACAAGGCTTTGGCTTGTTCCTGCTGATTACGGGTAGGCTCCTTAAATTGCCAACGGTAATTCAACGGAAACAATATTTATCAAATACCCAGCTTCTTGCGGATATCCTTAGGTATAGCGTTCTTGTTGATGACAATGTTCATGGTCTTGTATGCAGCGTAAGGCTTGCTTACATACCAGAAACCCTTGTAGGGACCATACTCGCCCCAGGAATTCTTCATCATGAAATACACCTTGCCGTTCTGATCCTTTGCAATACCGTAGATCTGCATTCCGTGGTCATCCGTGGTTGTCCAGTTGTCATAACCCAGCTGACGCATTTCCTGAGTGATAGTCTTCTCGCCTGCACCGTCGGCAACCGAAATCTTTGCACCGGCCTTCTCTCCGGTCCATTTGCTCTGGTCACTGCCAACACCGGCGTTGCTCTTGGTATCAGGAACGGTAGCCACACAACGGTTCTTGCCTGTACGGCGGCTGAAGCCCTCCTCGCTTACGTCTGCACCCCATGCAAAGGTCCATCCGTTCTTGACAGACTCGTCCATAACGCGCATCAGCTCGTCCAAAGGCAGGTTGTAGCTGCTGCCCCAACGCCAGTTGTCCTGAATCTCCAGCACGAACGAACTGTAGAACGGGTGATGTGTATAGCTTGTCAGGGATACGTAGTCGTTGGGATCCAGTTTCAGGTACTCCTTCACAAATGTCTGCGGGGTATAAGTCTTACCCTCGTACTTGAAGGTCTCAGGGCACTTGCCGAAGTAGTTGTCAATCATGCACTGTACATCCTTCTTCCACATTGGGTTGATTTTCTTGGCCTCACTCTTGGCGATAGCCTTGATGTATGCCTCCATTGGAGGGAAGAAGCTTGTAAAGTTAAACAGGCTGTCTCCGTACAGAGTGTTCGGGTAAGGCATGTTGCCCTCGGGAATCAGACCATAGTTGGCCATGCAGTAGATTGCATCGTAGAAGCTGCCGCCCTGGCTGAAGCTTGCGTCGCCGTGAGTGCGCACATTGCGGTCGGCACGGTCCATGTAGGTCTTGCTTACCAAAAAGCTCTCGCACAGGTCCAGGTCCTTGATTTTCGGATTCTTCTTCATTGCCTCGCTCTCCAGGAAAGCCAGTGAAGAATAGGACCAGCAGGTGCCTGAGTTGTTCTGGTTCTTGATACTTGTAACAGGGTTGGCGATAATTGTCTCGAACACGAGCGAGTCGCCGGACTCTGCCATTGTGGGCAGTGCGCAAACAGCTGCAACTGCCATCATCATCAGTTTTTTCATTTTGTGTAGTTATTTTAGTTATTTAGTTGTCTGCTTGAATGCTTCTACATCAGCAATGTGGTACGGTATCAGGTCCTTGCCCAGGAAACGGCATCCGTCCTTCGTAATCAGGATGTCATCCTCCAGGCGGATACCTCCGAAGTCCTTGTATGTCTCCAGCATGTCAAAGTTCAGGAACTCCCTGCAATGCCCCTTGGCACGCCATTCGTCAATCAGTGCGGGAATGAAATAGATGCCAGGTTCGTCAGTCATAACGAAACCCTCCTGCAGGCGACGCCCGAAGCGCAGGCAGTTGGTGCCGAACTGCTCCAGGTTAGGCCGTGTCTCATCATCAAAGCCTATGATACTCTGTCCGAAGCCCTCCATGTCATGTACGTCCATACCCATCATGTGACCCAGTCCGTGAGGCATGAACATCGCATGGGCACCGGCAGCTACGGCAGCATCCGTGTCACCCTTCATGAGGCCCAGCTCCTTCAGGCGCTCGGTCATCAGACGGCATACACCGAAGTGAACATCCCACCAGCGCACGTCAGGTGCAGCCAGTGTCAGGGCATAGTCATGACACTCCTCGACAATGCTGTATATCTCTTTCTGCCTGTTGCTGAACACACCCGTCACAGGTGTAGTGCGGGTATGGTCGCTGCAGTAGTTCTCGTTCGTTTCCGCACCGCAGTCGCACAGCAGCAGCCTTCCGGCCTCCAGTTTGTTAGGTCCGGGGTATCCGTGCATAATCTCACCGTGCATGCTGACGATACTCTGGAAAGAAACCTTGCAGCCATAGCTCTCGGCAATACCGCTTATCGTACCGGCAATTTCCTGCTCCGTAACGTCCGGACTGACCATGCGCATCGCCGTTGTGTGCATCTTGTAGCCGATTTCGCTTGCACGCTCCAGCTCGGCAATCTCCCCGGCACTCTTCACTGCACGCTGGTCACATATGGCATGTATCAGTTCCAGGCTTGCAGCATCACGCAATGCCGAAGGATGAATCCCCAGCAGATCCATCATCTGTATCATCAGGTCATGCCTGTACTGTGGCAGGAAATGCACCCTGCGACCCTGCTTCCTGGTATTGTCCGTCAGTTCCTTAAGCTTTGCCATCGGGGCAGAGTTCTGTACACCCGTCTCGGCCGCAAGGTCAGCAACGCTGTCCACGCTGCCATACCATACGATATCCTCGATGTCTATATCGTCGCCAATGAGCCATTCCTTGCGCTCGTCTGCGTCTATAACACCCACCAGGCCCTCGCGGTGCTGGCCGAAATAGTACAGGAACGTACTGTCCTGGCGGAACTTGTACCCGTTGCCCGGATAGTTGCATGGCGAGTTGTTGTTGCCAGGCAGGATTATGAGACCGCTTCCGATACGCTCGGCCAAAACCCTGCGACGCTGTATATATGTTTCCTTGGAGAATAGCATAATACCCTTTATTTATGTTACAATTTGGGGCAAATATACTAAAAATATGTAACATCCGGCAATAAGTAAGGTATATTAACACAAAGTTTGATTAATTCCGTATCTTTGCATCCGGATTACACCGAACATAAGACATAAAGATGAAGAAGATACTGATTTTCCTGCTGGCCGTTGCCGGCAGTATTGATGCCTGGGCACAGGACATAGAGGAGCGTACACGCATTCTGGACGAGGTGGTAATTATGCCCGATGCCAGCGGCAGGGCAAATGCCATAATGGGGCAGGTTGCACTCCGTGCTAAGGAAAACCGCGCCAGGATGAACGGCTTCACTGCCCGTGCCAATGCATTCCTGTACAGCCAGGACATGGATTTCATTCCACAGGTCATGCCCGGCAAGATAATGTTCCTGCTTAAGATGGCAGCTCGTCTTACACGCCATGGTGCACTTCTTGACTATGCGTTGGAGCAGCAGAAAATCAACACCCAGCTGTATGCAGATATCAGATATGCCGATGGAAAGGCCACTTTTCATAACCAGCGAGTGGTAAAAAGCACCCCTGCCATGCCTAAGAAAGTACAGGAACAGCTCCTGAGCATAGCGTCCGTCAATCCGTATGACGTCATTTACGGCGAGGGCAGCCTGCTTAATCCCAAGAACCGCGAAAAATACGACGTCAGCATACAGGAAACCATTGTTGAAGACGGCGATACCATAAAAGTTCTTGCATTCCGCAATAAAAACGAGAAAAGCAAGGAGACAATCCTGCTGCATATCGTCGAGGGCGACTGGGGAATAAAGCACATGGCAGTCAAGTCACGCTTCGGCAGCCAGATAATGGACTGCACCAACGTCGGTAACGGCATATACCTGCCGACATACTATGCACTCAATCCCAATCCGGTAAGCCTTGACGAGTTTCTCGCCGAGGCCAGGAAAAAAGTGGCCGAGGCTAAGGAAAAACCGTCAAGAATGACACGCAAGACGCTGGACCGTCTGGAAAAAGTCGTCAACGGTGACCGCAAGTACTATCCGCGCATAGAAATCAAGTGCAGGCTCAGCTATTATAAGAGGTAGAGCACGTACACAGTCTTACGGCTTCAGTTCAATACGGAAAACAGTACCCAGTCCCAGGGTGCTGCTTTTCACGTATATATGCCCCTTGTGGTACTCCTCGACTATACGCTTAGCCAATGACAGACCCAGGCCCCAACCACGGCTCTTGGTAGTGAATCCCGGAGTGAAAACATCGTTGAAATGGCCTGAATTTATACCTTTGCCCGTGTCGGCAACCTCTACTGATATACAGTGAGCCTCCTTGCGGACGGTAATGGTGATGCTTCCCTCTCCGTCCATCGCATCAATGGCATTCTTGCACAGATTCTCGATAACCCATTCAAAAAGGGGAGCCGACACATACGCCTCTATTTTCTCATTCCCCAGGTCCGTCTTTATGCTTACACGATTGCTTGTCCTGCGGCCGATATATTCCACTACACGGGCAATCACCTCGGCCATGTCCGTCTGCTGGAGCTCAGGCAGCGAACCGATCTTGCTGAAACGTTCCGCTATCAGTTGCAGGCGCTTTACGTCCTTGTCCATCTCCGGCAGCAGCTCGTCCTCCGGATACGTCTCTTTCAGGACCTCCACCCAAGCCATCAGGCTGCTTATAGGCGTGCCCAGCTGGTGTGCAGTCTCCTTGGACAAACCGACCCATACCTTGTTCTGCTCAGCCTTCTTGCTCGACAGCAATGCAAAAATCGCAACAACCACAAAGATCAGTACAACACAAAGCTGCACATACGGCCATATTGCCAGACGCCTGAGCATCAGACTGTCGTCATAGCAGACGTCAAGCCACTCGTTCCTACCCAGGTTTATCCGTATTGCATGCTGGCTGTTGCGCAAGTCGCCGTCTGTGTTGCGTTCCATCTGCACCACGCCGTTCTGGTCATAAACGACAACAGGTATTGTGTTGTTGCTGTTCAGGACTCGCAGAATCAGTCCGACATCAGCGTTTTCATCGGCAGCCTCCAGGCTGTGCATTGCATCCGCCCACGTCTCCATCTTGTTGCGCTCCTCGTTCTTCAGGTCACGCACCAGATAGTGGCTTACCACAAGCGAAGCTATGCTCAGGAGCACAGCCATTACGATAAGCAGGATTTTGACTTGCTTGATTCTATCTGTCCACTGCATGGGTTGTTGTTTATGATAATAACGTCTGTTCAGTTGCGTTTATTGTATAAAAATTCGTATCTTTGTGCCCGATATGAAACTGCTTAGGTCCAGTATACTCTCCGCCTGCCTGATGCTCTCTGCCTGCGTGCTGTTTGTCGCATGCACCGATGATTTTGTCCTGCCCGAGGATGAGTCCGCCATCAGTCACACGGTAATAATATGGATGGGAGCCGAGAACTCGCTCGCATCATATTCCATCGATGACCTGCAGGAAATGCACGATGCCGTCGACGCAATTCCCCAGGACTGCCAGGTAGTAGTGTACCGTGATGCCCAGTTTGCGCCTTCGGTCTATCTGCTGCGACACGGTCAGTACCGCATCTGGAAGGAATACGAGAATGACGAGAACAGCGCCGACAGCGCCATTGTCGTACGCAGGCTGCAGGACCTGGTCGGACAGTTTCCGTCCAAGACATACTCAATGGTTATATGGAGCCATGCCACAGGCTGGTCCAGATCCCCGCACCGTTCAGTTATCGTTGATAACGGCAGCAACCTTACCAATCCTCCGCAGGCAAATATCGGAACATGGCTTGACCTCAGGCAGCTGGAAGGAGTGCTCTCGCACCTGCCGCACCTCAATTTCCTGATGTTCGATGCATGCTATATGCAGACAATCGAGGTTGCGACGCAGCTCTATCCCTATGCAGACTACATCATAGGCTCACCTGCCGAGATTCCCGGCCAAGGCGCACCGTACGACAAGATTATGGAAAACCTGTGCAACGCAGATGTCAAGGGTATCGTTCAGAACTATGCGGCAACCTACCAGGGAGCATACGGAGTTCTGCTATCTGTCGTCAAGTCATCCCAGATACCGGCCCTCTGCAATGCCACAAAATCAGTGATTCCATCGCGTTTCATGAAGGACGACATGCCGGATGTCGGCAATGTGCAGGTCTATGCGCCTGCATACGGCAGTGACTATGGTCGGCAAAGCTCTTTGCCAGTACCGTACGATATGCGTTCTCTCATGCATCAGGTCATGACACAGGACCAGTATACAACGTGGGTGCAGCAGTGGGAACGTACCGTACCCTACGTCACCAGTGCATCAGAATGGGCAAGCCAATACGTATCCTATACCTACGGCACCCGTCACAATCACATGACAGATGCCGACAACTACGGCGCTATCAGCATGCACGTTCCCTCCGCCGCGTACGAACAGCCAGGATGGAACAGCGAATTCCGTACCCTCCGCTGGTACGACATGCTCTCCTGGCAGCAGACAGGCTGGTAAATCTCATTCCTCGTCGGCGTTGTTCAGATATAGCTCCGACTCCAGGTCTATTTTCGGTTTTTTGTAGCTATATTCGACAGCCTTTGCCAGACTGCACAGGTCACTGCCGAAGCCTGGCTCGTTTAGCACCAGCTGGCAGTTGCTGCGCAGCCAGTTGCCGTTTGTTGTCTCGCGGCTGACGATGATGCCTGCTGCCACCACGTCGCCACCACGGCCCAGAACGAAGTTGAAATG
>JAFZVW010000032.1 GCA_017617635.1 Bacteroidaceae bacterium
CTTAGTATACTTTCTTACCCCAACTTAGTATACTATCTTACCCTGACTTAGTATACTAACTTTTTCAGAGGCTCCGGAGGGTCCTAAAACTTTAAACTATTGTAGGTTAATATTATTCAACCTTTAACACAATAGGTTAATTTTTAACATTACATCGCCATTTCCAGAAACTATTTTGTCGAAATCTTGTGCGTTTACGTTATTATCAGTATCTTTGTGCCGTCTTCACGCCGGAAGTGGTGTAAAAAACCACTGGGAATGCCATCAGGAAAGAGTTCCTTCATGGCGGTGTGGGATACCAAATATTTAAGAAGGCGTATATCACGCGCTTTGTTCTTGACCGTTTGAAACCTGAGAAACTTCAACTTCTGTCAACGTACACAGCAACGATAGACGCCCATGGGTATGTAATTAACGTGCACCTGCTTAAACTTGGCAGGTGTATTGTTTGCATATCGGCGTGGGGTCAAGGTTGCTCGTTCTGACAGAAGTGGGCAATCTCAGGGCCTCAAACGGTGGAGCGAGTAACGGACAGGTCTCCACGCTTTTTTGTATCTTGGGGTAGGAACGCAAATCATCATTCATTCATTCATTTAGGGACGCTATTTGGAGACGTAGTGCACAAAAGGCAACTAAATCTAACCAAATATGTGTAAACAAATGAAAACAAAACTTTTTACTTTACTCACGATGCTGCTTTTAGGCATCGGAAGTATGTGGGCGGATGACATTACGGTCACCATCAGTAACAAGACGGACTTGAATACTATTACGAACAAAACTCAATCTGAAGCCGCAACAGTTCATAAGTATGGAACGTATTCAAACTCAAACAGTGCAACTCCACCCCTTTACACTACTTTTACTACCAATGACGACTCAAGCTTGAAGGATGTCATTATTTCTTCAACAGCAAACATTTTTAAGCCAACATACTATGATGGTGCAAAATATAAGCACTGTTTTGCAATTTATCCTGAAAGCGGTAGCTCGGATGCTCAGACGATAACACTAACAGCTCCTACTGGTTACTATATCAAGGGTTACAGTATGACATTTATAACTACTGGAAATGCTGGACACTTTACAATAACCCCATTAGGTGGTTCTGCCACGACTACTGTCAATCCTGGAAATACCAATGGCCAGACTATAACGGTATCTTCCCTCAACGCAAATACAGCAACTTTTACTGTTGCTCGAACTGAATCCACGAAATCGGCTACAACAGAACTCTGTCTATCCAGTTTTACTATTACTTTAGCTGCTGTTCCAACTTATGATAATGTAACTTATAGAAGTTCCTCTATCCTTTATAGTACTGGAACATTCAGTAGAACTGATGGACAAAGTAGTGTGAATAGTAATGATACATGGGAGTCTTCAACACTTAGCGGTTTGAGATACACCTGCAGTCGTAATTCCATGGGCAAGGCAACAGTCAGTAGTATTGATTATACATGCTTTCATTCTGGTTATAGTCCCACCTATACCATCACTGCACCAGACGGTTATTTGATAGCAGGATATTCTATGAGCGTATTTGGACAAACAGGCCAATACCTTCAATCTACTGACTATGGAAAGGTTGCTCTCAGTACTAACTCCAGCAGTCCGACCTCCATTTATGTTACAGGAATCAATGCCAAAACGGCATCGATGCAAAGGTTTGGAGAGTCAAATGGCTGGGGATACATTACTTCATTTACGGTTTATCTCATTCCTCTAGTAACGTACACCATTGTTGATGGAACTGCAACAGTATTTGGCGGTAGTGTACTTCAGTCGAATGGCAGTGCTCCGAATCTTAGTAACTCCAAATCAACGTATAAATCATCAATAGTATCAGAATATCCGTCATATTCAAATGGCTATTGCACATATTCCTACTATAGTGACGAAGATTGTACGACACCCATATCAACAATAACAGTAACAGCTGAAACAGGTCCTTGTACAGTCTATGCTAAGGTCGTAAGCACGACAGCTCCTGTAGAGTTTGCATCTTCCGTTGATGATGCTGATGCACAATGGTACACGTTGAAACTGCGTGATTATCAATTCTACGCATCTGGTGAGACTACTGTAGCCTTGAGCGAATCGGACAAGACTTCTTCTGATGCACAATGGGTATTTACGGGTTCTGTATGTAACGCTTACGTTTATAATAAGAGCGCAGGGAAATACCTTGTTATGAGTGATGGTGTCTGTGCTTTAAGTGACACACCACAGCCATGGATTATATATCCGCACCAAGTAGAAGGTTTTTACCTCTACTATGCAAGTAATTATAAATTCCCGTACCGAAACTCTAGTGGAAATCTTGCTTATTCTGACGGCCCATTTAATGAGAGTGCAAATGCTGCTTCTTTCATGCCTACAGGAATCAAGACAAACTATAAAGAAGACGTTATTGCCAACGTTCAGCCATTCTTTACGACGGGAGTAGGGTCATATTTCGGCCTTAAGACAACCGTAAAAGAAACTTATGAGGATGATGTGACAGCTGCAACTACGGCATGTGATGCCGAAGAATACTCAGAATTACTTGCAGTAGTTAGCAATCCTTCAAACTTCGTATATCCCGAGTCGGGTTACTATCGCATCAAGAATTACTCAACAGCAGACTACTTGGGTAAGACAGGAAGCGCCCCAACCATCGAATTTGCTAATACCGATGCAGCATCTGTACTCTATTTGACTCGAAGTGGTGATGAAGGCTCTTATAAGTATACCGTCAAGATGCAAGGAGCACAATATATCAATACAGGCAAAAGTGGGGCAACTGGCAATTATTCATTAGCCATCGTAGCCCCTGGTCGATTCACAATGAATGACTGCAACAATGCCGTGTTCGGATACCTTTATGCTTCAGGAACTACATTGTCTCAAGATGACATAAAAGGTGATGCTTCCTACTGGACTCTTGAGGATGCTACCTCATTTTCTGCTGCGATTACCAATGCCAATGATAATACGGGTACTGGTCATTCCTACGCCACGCTGTGTGTGCCTTTTGCCATCAGCTCTATAACTGGCGCAAGTGCCTATGCACCTTCAATTGACGAAAATTCTCTGGATTTGGGTGATGCTTTATCAACACCTATTACAGCTGGCACACCTATTATGTTGGTTGGCGCTACTGACGCAGGAACTTATACTGCAAATATCAAGACAGATGCGCCCCCTGTATCTTCTCCCGCTACGACAAATGCTCTGACAGGAACCTTCACCGGTACAAGCATCGATTGCACAGCAGCAACAGGCACCAACTACGTTCTCGGTTTTGACAGAGAAAATGAGAATCGCATAGGTTTCTATCACGTTAATAGTTCTTCGTATAACCTTAAGGCCAATCGTGCTTATCTTAATCTTAGTGCTGGTGGAGAAGCAAGAGGATTCTACATTAACTATGATGATGTTGTGACAGGCATCAGCTCAATGGATAATGTACGATGGACAATGGACGACGAGTCTGTTGACATCTACAACCTCTCCGGTCAGCGAATGAATAAGATGCAGAAGGGCATCAATATCGTTAACGGCAAAAAGGTTCTCTTCTAAATCACGGCAGATAAGTTATAACTTTTAATTGTAAAAAGTATGAAAAGACAATATATAGCACCAAGCCTGTTAGTTGTTAAGGTGGAGATGCGTTCAGTTCTAATGGATATGTCTGTTCACACCGACAAGGAAATAGAATTATCTGATGATAACAGAGACGATTTTGGTCTTACTAGGGAAGACAATACCGTCGATAACCGCGGCTCCATTTGGGATAATGCGTGGTGAATTATGGTTCACTGTTCAGGGTTAACGGTTGACTTTGTCGACCCTCTTAATACTCCCGAGACTCTGCGACCGTCCCGCAGGGGCAACATCGGCCAAGAGCTTCATGGTCGTCTTGGCGAGCGTTAATGGTTAACTTCGACAACAACATAGCACTTCCCGACTGGTACTGCCAGCCGGGAATTGTTTTTTAACGATAATATTTTGATATTAGATAATTATTTGTACCTTTGCGCTGAAAATAAAACATTGCATGATTATGACAGCAATAAGATTACGTGCGGAACTGCTTCAAGAGCTCAATCCCATATTCGATAGCGAGGTGGCTATGCAAAAGGCACTCACTGCATTGCGCAACATCCGGAGAGTTGTTTTTACTGAAAGCTCGAAAACTTCAGTTCGTAAAGGATGGTCTGTAGCTGCCCGCAAGGCACACATGCAGGGCGATGACCAATTGGTTGCATCGGATATATTTGCTGATGACAAGTTGGAGGACTGGCAATGGTAGAGCAGTTCGATGTCTATTGGGTTGACCTTAACCCGACAGTAGGTGCAGAAATGCAGAAGATTCGTCCATGCGTAGTGGTTAGTCCCAAGGAATTAAACCGCTATCTTGCTACTGTTATTATAATCCCTATAACATCGTCTATACACGGTTATCCTTTTCGGGTTGAATGTCAAATAAATGGTCGCGAAGGGGAAATTGTCACAGATCAGATTAGAACTGTTGACAAGAGCAGGCTGAAAAAGAAAATTGCAAGGTTATCAACAGAAGAACGAGCAGAACTGCAGGACGTGCTTGCCCAGATGTTCTGTGAATGAAAATTGCGAATATATTTCTCCCCAGACGTCGTGTGGGGAGGGTAAAAGCAAATGACCACGGTTGTTTATCGCGGCAAAGCCGCATGGAACAGCTCTTTTAACATTTTAACATTTATGATATTTTTACAGACAATTGATCCTGCTCAGAAGACGCAAGAGGTTGCCAGGCAGTTGGTGAGTGGCAACAGCGAATATCTGAATGAGCTGATCAAGCAGGGTATTGACTTGGCTGTCGGTGCGGGGAAGAGCATACTGATTGCTATTGTCATCTTTTTCGTGGGCAAGTTGCTGATTTCGTTTGTGAACAGGATGATGGATCACATGATGCAGCGTCGCAAGATAGAGCCTACGATTCAGACTTTCCTCAGGAGCCTGCTGAATGTGCTGATGATGATTCTGCTTGTCATCACGGTAATCAGTGCGCTGGGTGTGAATACGACCAGTTTTGCTGCCTTGCTTGCTTCAGCGGGTGTTGCTGTGGGTATGGCGCTGAGCGGTAACTTGCAGAATCTGGCAGGCGGAATCGTGATTCTGCTGTTCCGTCCGTACAAGGTGGGTGACTATATCGAGGCTTTGGGTACCGGGGGTGTGGTTAATGCCATACAGATTTTCCACACGATTATACTGACTCCGGACAACAAGAAGATTTATCTGCCTAACGGTGCCATGTCGAGTGGCAATATTACGAACTTCAGCAGCGAGGAGACGCGTCGCGTGGACTTTAGCGTGGGTGTGGAGTATGGCGAGGACAGCGAGAAGGTGCGCCAGGCTTTGCTGGAGATATTTGCTGCTGACGAGCGTATCCTGCAGGAGCCTGCTCCTGTGGTGTTCCTGAAGGACCTGGGTGCGAGCAGTGTGAATTTCACGGCTCGTGTATGGGTCAGGACTGGGGATTACTGGGGTGTGTTCTTTGATATCAGCGAGAGGATCTATTCTGACTTCAACAAGCGTGGCATCAGCTTCCCGTTCCAGACGATTACGGTGCACAATTCATAATTAAGGGGTGAAGATTTCGATTATAGTACCTACGTGTAACTGTGCTGTGGATTTGCAGGGGATGTTTGACAGTATCGTGTGTCAGACATTCACGGATTACGAGGTTATTATAGTTGACGGGGCTTCGACGGACGGGACGATGGAGGTTGTCTATGCAAACCAGTCGCGCTTCCCCAAGGGTTGTCTGCAATTTATTTCGGAACCTGACGGCGGGGTATATGATGCGATGAACAAGGGCATAGCTGTCTCGCATGGCGAGTGGCTGTACTTCATGGGGGCCGATGACAGGTTGTATGACGGGTATTGCCTGGATAATCTGTATGCTTTCCTCGACGACAACACGGATATGGTGTTGTGTGACATCCATTCGCCCAAGCATGGCCGTTGCTCTTCGCGCTTTTCGTGGATGACGTATCTGAGGAATACAATTCATCATCAGGGTGTGGTGTATCGTCGTTCGCTATTTGCTGACAGGGGGTATGACATTACCCTGCAGGTCATGGGGGATTACGAGATGAACCTGTATCTGTATAGGAAGGGTTGCCGCATGAGGCGTGCCGGATTCATACTGGCGGAGCATCTTCCCGGTGGTCTGTCGGGCAGTATGCGGTGGATAAACTATAGCGAGGAGACAAGGGTGCGCAACCGTTATCTGGGCAATCCTGTGCTGAGAATGCTGTGTGCTGCTGCAGGTGTGTTTAAATTCGGTGTAAAGCAATGTCTGTACTGATTTCGTTCATTATCCCGTACCACAACGAGCCCCGCTGGATGTTGGACGAGTGTATCCGCAGTATCGAGGCTCTGGATTTGCAGCCGGACGAGCGTGAGATACTGGTCGAGCATGACGTAAGGGACGAGGGGCCTTCGGTCACTCGCAACCGTGCTATAGAGAAGGCCAGGGGGGAGTACATCCAGTTTGTCGATTGTGACGACAGGCTTTTTCCTGCCAGCTATGCACGGATTATCGCTTTCGTCAGGCAGAAGCGTATGGATATGCTTATGTTCCGCTTTTCTGCCACAGATTGTGAAAAGCTCGGCAAAAACCGCTTGTCAAGGCAATGGAACGGGGCGGAATTCCTTGTCCATAATAACCTGAGAGCCGGAACATGCATGTATGTCTTCAGGAGGGATGTGTTGGGTGAGTTGAGGTTCTGCCCTAATATCTTCCACGAGGATACCCTGTTTACTCCACTGTTGATAATGAGGGCGCGAAGCCTGTATGTGCTTAGGGAAAAGGCTTATTTCTACAGGCAGCACGAGGGTACGACGATGAGCAACCGTAATCCCGGTTTCCTGGACAGGCGTCTGCATGATGCAATTGCGGTGCTGAAGACTTTGCGTGCTGAGAAGGAAGGTGCGCAGGGTGTTGCTGCAAGGGCGTTGCGGCGTGTGATTGACCAGCAGGTGATGTCGTTGCTGATTATGGTTTGGCAGGCAGGTATGAGTATAAAAGGCTTGCGCAGGTATGCCTCGATATTGCGAAAAGATGGATTTATGCCCCTGCCTTTGCGCTACTATAACTGGAAATATTATATATTTGCGGTGCTAACCAGGGTACTATGAAGTTGTCCGTAATCATACCGGTATATAATGTAGAGCATACGCTTGACCGTTGTGTTGAGAGTGTGCTGGGGCAGGATGTATCTGATATGGAGGTGATACTGGTCGATGACGGTTCGACTGATTCGTGCGGACAGATGTGTGACGACTGGGCGGAAAGGGACAGGCGTGTGAGTGTAATCCACCAGCAGAATTTGGGATTGAGTGCTGCACGGAATACTGGACTTGACGTGGCGGTGGGTGAATATATTACCTTTGTCGACAGCGACGATTATCTGATGCCTGAAACATATCCCGGGTTGATTGACATGATGGATGGGAATCAGGATATGGATATGGTTGAATTCGGTATGATGCATGAAAATGACAGGCGTCTGCCGGTTGAACTGCATGACTGTGTTTACCGTTCTGCACGTGAATACTGGCTGGGCACTATGGGGTGGAACCATGCATACGCCTGCAACAAGATATTTCGTGCTGGGCTGTTTGCTGAATCGCGCTTTACGGCAGGACGCCTGTTCGAGGATGTTCTGCTTCTTCCAGATTTGCTGCATAGGGTAGGGAGCGTTGCCACAAGCGGCAGGGTGGGGTATGTGTATTGTGACAGCCCCGGAGGTATATCCAGCGTTGTGTCCGTGGCTTCGCTGTCGCAGTTGCTGCGTGCTGAGCTGCATGCCTTGGTTTCGATGCGTACTATGCCTTGGCAGCGTAATGCGCTGAACCTGTACAGGGCAATATGCTGCAGGGTGTATGATATTGTACGTGTAGGTGTTTTAGGGATCAAGCTATGATTGGTAAGAGGTTTCTCTTCGTTTTGTTTTCGCTTGTGCTCTGCTTGCATGCAGGTGCCCAGATGCACAAGGTGTCGCCCTATGTCCGCAGGGCTCTTCTGGAACAGGAACGGCAGGACAACGTCGCAGGTGCAAGGTCGTCGGCCACGGATGAAAGGCGGATTATGGCATTTGTAAGGACTGCGGACACAGGCCTGCTGAGGCGTAGCGGCTGCCGTATACTTGCTTCGTGGGATGATATCCATATTGCCGACATACCTTTGTGCAAGCTTGCCCGGCTGGCGCAGAATCCGCGTATTCTGAGAATAGAGGCTGGGGAGTCATGCTTTCTGGCAAATGATACGGTCAAGAGCATTACTGGAATTGCAACGCATCCCATAGCTGGATTGCCTGCCAGGAGCGTTCGTAATGCATACGGATTGACGGGCAAGGGTGTTGTGCTGGGGATAATGGATGTGGGCTTTGACCTGACGCACCCTACGCTGTGGAGCGGTGACATGAATGATTATCGCGTAAGGTCGTTCTGGGATATGCTGGATTATACCGAAGGTGGTGAGCCTGTAACGGGCAAGACTGAAGAGGGTGAGGATACAATATATGTGGGCAGGCAGTACATTGGCAGGGATGCAATACTGGGTAAGGGCGGCTCGTCAGATGCAAGCCTGACAGGTCACGGGACCCATACACTGGGTACTGCAGGTGGTTCGGGGCAGGAGGGCAATGGTATGTCGGTATACGAAGGAATGGCTCCGGATGCAGACCTGTGTGTTGTTTGCAATCTGGTTAATTCCAACCAGGGTATCGTTCCGCCTGAGGACCTGTATAAATACACTACAGCCACGGATGCATTGGGATTCAAGTATATTTTCGACTATGCCCGGAGTGTAGGCAAACCGTGCGTGATAAACTTCAGCGAGGGTTCGCACGAGAACCTTTACGACAGCGAGCTCTACGGCGAGGTGTTGTCCAGGTTGACAGGGCCTGGCAGGATATTGTGTGCTTCTGCTGGAAACGAGGGTGCCAGGAATACTTACTTCATAAAACGGCTGGATGCTGACAGGGCGGGGGCATTCCTGACCTCGACGTCCAAGTATGCGTATCAGGTAATGAAATCGGTAAGACCTGTAAAGGTTGGATATGATTTCTATGACGGTGGCTCCAAGTCCATGAGCTGGGAGTATGATGCCAGCCTGCTGGTTGAATACCCTGACAGCGTGATGGCTGATACGCTGGAATTCGGTGACAGGAAGTACGGTATCATGATTCAGACATATCCGTCATCGTATGGGGGGGATGAATTGGCGACTGAGATATTGATTGAGAATCTGGTCGAGGAGAAGATTGATGTGTCGCTGCATCCTGTTGCCCTGATTGTAAGTGCGGATGAATCCGAGGTTGAGGTCTATGCCAATGCAGGGTATTTTGCAGCAAGTGCCTGCGATCCTGCGCTGACGGGATTCACCAGGGATCATAACGTGCTGTTCCCGGGAACTGTGGACGATGTGATATGTGTGGGTGCTACGGGATATCGTAGTACTGCATATAACTACGAGGGCAGATTGCTGCGCTATACGGCTTATACCCCCGGTGAACGTGCTGCGTTCAGCAGTGTGGGGCCTACGATGCACGGAACGGTGAAACCGGATGTCATGGCTCCGGGTATGGTTGTCGTGTCGGCTTCCAGCAGCTATATGATAGAGAGTCAGCAGGACACTTGGGAGCAGCATACGCGTTTCTTTGATTACAACGGACGTACTTACGGGTGGTGGCTGAATAACGGAACGTCCATGGCGGCTCCTGTGGTCAGCGGCATAATTGCGTTGTGGCTGGAGATGGATCCGCAGCTGACTCCTGCCCAGGTCAAGGAGGTCCTGGCCAATACCTGTCGGCATACGACAACAGGGATGGAGTACCCGAATTGTCAGTATGGCTATGGCGAGATTGATGCGCTGGCAGGTGCTGACTATGTGAAGAACGTAATCTCGGGCGTAATCAGCCTGGACGATAATGCTTCTGATGCCGGTTCCGTCTGTTATAGCCTGAGCGGGTGTAGGGTGGATGAGTCATCGGTAAAGAGCGGTGTATATATAAAGAAGGTAAACGGACGTACGTACAAGATTGCAAGATAGGATGAGGATATTGCTCCTGGGTGAATACAGCAATGTTCACAATACCCTTGCCAGGGGATTGCGTGAATTGGGACACGAGGTTACCGTTGCCAGCAACGGGGACTTCTGGAGGGATTATTCGCGTGACATAGACCTTGCGAGGAAGACGGGGTTTGCCGGAACGCTTTCGTTCCTGTACAGACTGTTGGCTGCTCTTCCGAGAATGAGGGGCTATGATATTGTCCAGCTGATAAATCCTGTGTTTCTTGAACTGAAGGCTGAACGCCTGTACTGGATATTCGATTATCTCAAAAGGCATAACGGGAAGGTTGTCCTGCTGGCGGCAGGTGACGACTACTATTATCCTGAACTGCATACACGCAGGAAGGTAATGCGGTATTCGGACTTCTATATAGGCAACGAGGAGCATTGCTGTGATTTTGTGAAGACTCAGACGCAGGAGTGGCTGTATGGCGAAAAGGGACGGCTGACAAGGTATGTGGCAAAGCGCAGTGATGCCATTGTGGCATGTGCCTATGAATACTGGCTGCCGTATAACCTGAGCGAGGACACGTCGGTTAACGGGGAGAGACTGAACAGGAAACTGTACAGCATACCGTTTGCGTATGTCATACCTGACAAACCTGTTACCAGGGTAAACGGCAAGGTCAGGGTGTTTGTCGGAATCAGCAGGGAACGGTCGGAGATGAAGGGAACGGATATCATGCTGCAGGCTGCAAGGGATTTGCAGCGTTTGTATCCTGAGAAGATGGAACTGTTGGTTGCGAACGGTGTTTCCTTTGACGAGTATGGTAGGATGATGGACTCGGCAGACGTGCTTCTGGATCAGATCTATTCGTACGGTCCGGGTATGAATGCCCTGATGGCAATGTCAAAGGGTATTGTGGCTGTAAGCGGAGCAGAACCAGAGCATTATGAGCAACTGGGTGAGAACGAGGTAAGGCCAATCATCAATGTATATCCAAGTTACGAGGACGTATATAGGAATCTGGAGCGGCTGGTACTCAATCCCGAGCTGGTTGACAGGCTGAAACTGCAAAGCAGGGAGTATGTGGCACGGAACCATGAGTATGTCAAGGTTTCGCGCCGGTATGAGGAGTTGTACGTAAAACTGCTGGGTAAAACCTGACTATCTTACAATTACACGCAGGTGCTGCGACATGTTCCTGATTACCGCCTGCATTTCTTCATTATTGTCAAAGCGTGCAAAGACGACTGCCGCTGAATCGTTTCCGTTATGCCTGCGGTTAATCTCCTGCCCGGGTTTCATCAGTTGTATGACTTTGATTACTGATGCCCTGAATTTGTCTGACATCCACAGGCTTTCGAAGATTCCGTCCTGTTCGGGATACGGGCGGTAGTACATTACGCAGTTGTGCCTGTCTATGTTTCCGAAGACGCTGTTCCATTCCGGAATATTGTCTCCGGCTGCTTCCAGTATCGTAAATACGTCCTCGTCAAATCCGTAGGCTTCCTTTTCCAGATACGGTATGTTGAAGCCTCCGTTACGTGGTCCCAGGTCGATGAAATAGATTTGTCCGTCCTTTCCTACGATAAATTCCACATTGCATGGACCGCTCTTGAAATTGAGGAGGGAGAAAAGCCTTTGCAGTTCGGAAAGGGCGAGATTTATTACTTCGTCTGGATGTACCGAAGGTGCGCTGAGGGATACGGGCACCAGTTCCGATGGACCTGCCACGTGATGCTGGTCGACAAAGCCGGCAAAGATAATCCTGCCGTTATGAACAAACACATCCCCGTCAACCTGTGGGCCTTTTTTTTCGATGAATTCTTCGATGATGATGCGTCCGGAAGTAGAGTAAGACATGGCGGTGTCCCAGTATTTCCCGATGTCATCGGATTCTGTTATACGGAAAACACCTCTGCTGCCTGCTGAGTCGACGGGCTTCATGATAGCCGTCAGGCGACCATTGGCCTCGGACTTTCTTGCTTCCAGATACTCTTTTGCCCTGTCTATGTCGCAGAAACTCTCTGACCATGGTGTGGCGAAGCCGTTATCCCTGAGGAAACTGCGGAACTGGTCCTTGTGCGTGAGTATATTTACGGATTGACATGTATTCCCGGGCAGCCCCATTTGCCCGGCAACGTACGAGGCTGTTGCGGCAAGTGCATCTGAACCGTACGGGACAATGCCGTCAATATTCAGACGCAGGGCTTCTTTAAGTACGGCATCCCTGTCTGCAATGTCTATCTTGCAGTACTCGTCAGCAATCTTATGTCCGGGGTTGTCCTCGTGCAGGTCGCAGCTAATTACATAATAGCCAAGTCTTTTGGCTGTCATAGTTGCCTCAGCCTGAATGACATTGCCCCCGAGAATCAGGATTCTTTTCTGTTTCATGGACATAGATGTATTAGCTTTAGGGTAAACACAGTTTTAAGTTGCAAGTAGAACATGCTGAATGTCGTCAGCATCATGAACCGTGGTTTCAGTACTGTGCCTATAGGAAGCCTCTTATATGAGAAGGTGTCGTATGTATCCCTTAACTTGCGGATTGCCTGACATTGCTCCTCGGGAGTAAGGCTTTTTCTGTTTTTCCAATAGAAATAGCACATACTTATAAACTCCTTCCACCGGCGTTTTTCAAGGCGTAGCAGTATTTTGTCAGCCACCTTGCGTTCCTCGAGCTGTTTACGGAGAAGAAGGCGGCTGTCAAGGATTTCAAGACGCCTGATACTAGTTTTGTGAGTGACAGATGAAGGCATCTGGTAGTAGTAGTACCTGCCTTTTCCGAGTTTCACGTATCTGGCATTCAGGAGAATGAGGTGTGTCACGGTTTCGTCGCTGTGCTGTCCGTATTCTGCAAGTGCCGGCATATTCTGTTCCAGCGGTGAACGGGACATTCCGTTCGGGGCAAAGTCATACAGTATGCTCCAGTAGCAGGCCTGCTCGCCTGTCATGACATTGGGGACCAGGGGATTTGTCCTGAAGGCTGTCTTGCGGTTTGTGACAGAGTCTACAAGATACAGGTCGAATGTGACGAAATCCAGATCAGGGTTCTCCTGAAAGTCATTTATGCATAGCTCGATAGTATCTGCCGCAATTTCATCGTCAGCATCGACCATTGTCATAAATTCGCCACTGGTGTGTTTCATACCTTCGTTACGGGCAGCCGGTGCTCCGCTGTTGACAGGCATGTCAAGGGCTATGATGCGGCTGTCCCTTGCCCGATATGCATCTATGACTTCTTGCGTGTTGTCTGTCGAGGCATCGTTGATGACTATAATCTCCAGCTTCCTGTATGTCTGGGAAATAAGTGAATCCAGGCATCGCGGGAGCAGGTTTCCGGCATTGTATGCGGCAACGATTATGGAGACAAGGCCTTTTGTCACGTGAGGATTATTTTCCTTGTTTGAATTTCAGTATTGAATATGCCGTACATAGCAGGGTCAGGGCTGTGCCGCATACCCAGTACTGCCATCCGTCCAGATTGAGGCATGATGCGTATGTGGCAA
>JAFZVW010000033.1 GCA_017617635.1 Bacteroidaceae bacterium
GCAGTGCGTGGGCAGGGATTGCCGTATCGACAGATGTGTCTAATCCCGAGCATGTCTATACGATGAAGAACGGTAATGGCTATTACTGTAATGCGCAGACGGCTCCGACACAGACAGAGGATAACTACGGAAAGTTTGCCTTCTTTGCCGTGGACGGTGTCGAAGGTGCGTACAAGATTTACAGTACGACTACGCAGAGGTGGCTGGGTTATTCGGCAAGTTCGTCGTACTCGGCCCAGACCGGTTTTGTGACAAACACGCTAAAGACTTCTGCCAAGAACTTCAAGGTTACCGAATACAGTTCCGGCCTGTACGAGATACAGCCTTACACCAGTGGAGGCTCGGTTGCTTCGATTTACCTGAACTGGTATAAGGGTATCGGAAGCAGTAATCCGCTGGACGGTTCGGTCAATCTGGGCCTGTGGACGCAAAACGGTAGTACCGATGCAGGCAGCCGCTGGCTGATCGAGGAGATTATCAATATCGATCCGGCTGAACCGGTGACACCTGCGTTGCCTTCCAACCTGCAGACCATCCTGTCCAAGTATGGCACACAGACATACTCTCTGGCACAGCTTTATCCCAAGCAGCAGGAGGCTGTAGGTGTAGCAAGGACGGCTGTGGACGGCGAGGTGCATACGTTGTACAACAATGTGCTGGCTGCTTCGTTCCTGGCACAGGACAACCGTCTTTTCTTCGCCGGTTCCAACGCTATGAATCTGTTGCCGGGAACCGAGATTTTCACTTTCAGCGTAGGTGCCGGGACGGAGATTCCTGCCAGTTCGATGCAGTACAAGTCGCTGCAGGTCGTTGATCTGCAAGCTGATGCATCTGCAACGGGCGGAGCCGGGCATTTTGCGGGCAAGGCTTTGGTGGCTGAGTATGAGTTCAACTATGGCGCGTCCAAGCTGGGGATTACGTGGAAGGCTGTCCTGCGTGACGGCAGCCATTACATCCGTACCGATATGGTGCTGACAGGTGATGGCGACGTGAAGATGTACAACGTCATCCCGATGATTTACGACGTTGACGCCCAGGCAGCAGGCTCTGCTCCCGAGGTTGTGGGCAATACACGCGGTGCCGTGCTGATGTCCAACAGGATTTTTGCCGGTCTCGAGAACCCTGTGGCTTACAATACCGTGGGCGACGGCACGGGGGACGAGGACAAGTACACGCTGACCACCACCTATCCCGAAATTGCACTGACTGCCAGTTCATGGACGGATATGACGGACAGCGAGGTTCCTGCGCGTATCAAGGAGACGACCGGTCAGGAGCCGAGTGCCATTTACGAGTACAAGAAGCCTGCCGTTGTGCTGCAGAAGGACCAGAAGGTACAGGTAACACTGACATATACGGGCGGAACGCACAAGCTGAACATAGGCGGTGTGGACATGTATATCTCTTCGCCCGACAATATTTCGGTCAGTGACTATCATTACGGTTCTACGGGAGACAGCCATAACAAGAATGTCTACAGTTTCATAGCTCCGGCAGACGGCATATATACAATACGTGTAATGGTTGACGGTGTGAGCGAGTCGATAACTGCCAGCAGCAAGCTGAACATCGAGGTCTACACACCGAAGCCAGGTGTCGTAATAACCGGGAATGTCGTGGGCATCAAGGGCCGCTGGAGCCGCAATACTACGCTGCAGGACGGTGAGAACTGGAAGATAAGTGCCGTGGTGGGTCTGATTGCACAGGATGCAAACAGCGCAGATGCGAGCTACAGCAAGAACCAGAAGCGCCGTTCGTTCCTGGCCTACAGCGAGCGCGAGCGTGCTGTGCCCTGGCGTGCAAATCCTGCCTATATCAGCTGGTACGAGCTGAATATCAACCGTAACAATGCTGCCCCTGGCAGCGAGTCCAGCAACATGACTGCAGCACAGGTGCTGGATGTTGAGAAGCAGTGGTACAATCGTCTGTACAAGCCGTACGGTGTCGGTCCTAACAGTTTTGTCATCGATGACGGCTGGGATACGTATGGCGAATGGCAGTTCCACAGCGGTTTCCCGAACGAGATGCGCGACATCAGTGCCGAGGCGAACAAGATGGGTGCCGGTGTAGGTGCCTGGCTGGGTCCTGTGGGCGGTTACGGCCAGAGCGGAAACTATCGCCGCAACTACTGGAGCAGCAGGGGCGGCATGGTATTGGGCAATAAGGCATACTATGACGTGTTCAAGGCTGCTGCAGCTAATCTGGTAAACAACCAGGGTGTGAAGTCAAACGGGCAGAAGAGCTTCCAGTTCTTCAAGTTCGACGGCATCAGCGCACAGTTCAGTGCCACAGGTCCCGATGCAGGTGACAGCGGTAACGAGAATGCCGAGGGTATCATACGTCTGGAGCGTTTCGTGCGCGAGGAACTGAAGTCTGACATCTTCTTCAACACGACCGTAGGCACATGGGCTTCGCCGTTCTGGTTCCACTATACCGATGCTGTATGGCGTCAGGAGAACGACTATGGCACGGCAGGCAACAATGCCATTGACCGCGAGAACTGGATTACGTACCGTGACCGCCTGGTTTATCAGAACTTTGTACAGAACAGCCCGATATGTCCTATAAACACATTGATGACTCACGGATTCATCCTGTCCAATTTCGGTTCGGTGAGCACGAATAAGGACTATAATGCCTGTCTGCGTGAGATGCGCTGTGCATTTGCCTGCGGTTCGGGCATGGTGGAACTGTACAATGACTACAGTCTGATGAACTCCATCTCCAACAGCAGCGGTCAGGAGGGTATCCTGTGGCGTGACCTGGCAAACCTGATTCGCTGGCAGAAGGCTAACGAAGATGTGCTGCCTGATGCACACTGGGTTGGCGGCAATCCGTGGAACGAGCAGAACGAGGCTATTTACGGCTGGGGTGCATGGAATGGCGAGAAGGCTGTCCTGACCTTGCGTAACGGCGATGATGCAACTGCAACTAAGCAGTTCAAGACCACCCTGCGCGAGGCACTGAACATTCCGATTGACATTACGGGTACAGTTAAGCTTAGGAAATGCTGGAGTGACCAGGCTGATCTGACGGGCTGGCCTTCGACCGAGGATATCAATATCGACCAGGAGCTGACGCTGACTTTGGCCAAGAACAGTGTGTATATGTTCAGCACGACTGTTGTGGATGAACTGGAATATGTCGATCCCGAGACACCTGAGGGCAGGGTAGTCAACCTGTCACAGCTGGACAACAACAAGGTCTACAATATGGTTTGCCAGCGTGGCTTCCTGCTGTACAATGAATCCCAGAATCAGATTTGCGGCAGTAACGGCAAGGGATTCACGGCTCCTGCACAGAGCGATACCGACATCAACCAGCAGTTCAGGCTTATCAAGGACGGTGACAAGTACTATATGTATAGCGTAGGTGCCCAGAAGTATGTCGGTGCCGGCGGCGTATATACTGATACTCCCACGGCAGTGACCATCACGGCCAGCGGAAACAGCAACTATCCGTGGATGTTCCAGATTAACGGCAACAACTTCAACCTGCAGGATCCAAACCAGACGGATGCCGGTATATTGATCAACAGCTGGTCGATAAAGGATGCCGGTAACCAGTATTACATACAGGAGGCTGTCCCTGAGAGCAACGAGTACACGGTCAGTGTGCTGGGCTTGTCGGGAAGTGACCTGGGCGTTACGGTTGACGGTACGACTTACGGGAACGGTGACAAGTTTGAATCTGACAAACATCTTACCTCTGCTGACATCCAGGCGGTTGCCAAGAGCGGTTACTATGCCACTGCAACTGTTGTAGACAAGGATGTCTATGTCAGCTACGTTGCCAATACGACCAAGTTCTATACGATACAGAACGGCAAGAGCAGCGGCTACGTGAGCATCAATCCCGATTATCTGAGCGACAGAAACATGACGATTGCCAACAGCAATGCCCCGCGTGACACAAAGGGTCTGTGGATGTTCCAGAAGCAGTCGGACAATACATACAAGGTATATAACTACAGTACAGGCCTGTCCCAGGTAATGGGTATAACAGGCACCGAGGCTGCTGCCCGTACCAGGATGTACATGGCTGACGAGGAAACGGCAAGCACCAAGTTTACGGGTACACTGAACCTTGGCAGTACAAGTCCTTCGTACATAAAGATAAGCGGCGGCAATCACTGGTGGAACAACCGTAACAACATGCTGGCCTTGTGGGAGACAGGCAGCGTGACCGGTGACGAGGGCAGTAAGTTCTATATCAGGGAGGTTGATCCTGCAGACTATCCTGAGATATACTATGCCGAGTATAATACCGTGGAGCCTGGCCAGCGTCCTGCGGACATTGGCGTGCATTCGCTGTGGTACGATACTCCGGCAAGCAAGACAGGCGTGTCCGACACTTGGATGGAGTATGCCCTGCCTATCGGTAACGGTCAGGTTGGCGCGACGTTCCGCGGTAACATCAAGGTTGACGAGATTCAGCTGAACGAGAAGACCTTGTGGAGCGGTTCACCTACCCACTACGGTTACAACAATCATGGCTACTATCAGAACATGGGTTCGCTGTTTGTCGAGGATATGAGCGGAGACTTCTCGGTCGAGGACGGCAGTGTTCCTGTACAGAACTACCAGCGCTGGCTGGACATAGAGACCGGCGTGGGCGGTGTGCGCTACGAGGGTGCAGCAACTACATACGAGCGTACCTATGTCGCTTCGCTTCCTGACCGCTGCATTGCGGCCAACTACAAGGCAACGGGCGCCAGGAAACTGAATCTGTGGTTCTACTTCGTTCCAGACGGGAAGATAAATGCAAGTGCGGTTACTTATTCTGCCGGCGGTGCTGTATATACATCCAGCCCGCAGACGGTAAGCGGTGCCACACAGTTCAAGGTTGTGAGCGACGGTACGGTAACTACAAACGACAGGGGCGTATTTGTCAGCGGTAACGCTACATACGCTACGGTATACGTTGCTGCTGCCACCAATTTCGATCCCACGACATCGAGCCGTACAAATGGCACTCTGGCTACGGTTAAGAACACTGTGGCAGGACGCATAGGCTCGGTTGCACAGAAGGATTTCGCAACGGTATGCAATAATGCAGTCAATAAGTTTACGGAGCTGATGGGCGAAACTAAGCTGAATATCTCTTCAGCCCCCAGCCAGCTGACTACCGAGGAACTGATTAAGTTCTACAATGCCAGTGCGCAGAACAAGAACAGCGAGGACGGCCTTTATCTGGAGCAGCTGTATTGGCAGTACGGGCGTTACATGGAGGTCGCTGCAAATGCCGACCTGACTGTCCAGGGTCCCAGCAACCTGCAGGGTATATGGAATGACCGTTCGAACTCCAGTTTCTGGCATTGCGACATTCATGCTGATGTTAACGTACAGATGAACTACTGGCCGGCCGAGGCGGGTAACCTGAGCGACATGCATCTTCCGTTCCTGAACTGGATTATTGCAATGGCTCAGCCGGGCGGCAATTTCTACACCGTTGCCGACAATATTGCCGGAACAGACGTGCGCGGCTGGATGACTACTACCGAGACTGATATGCTGGGCGGTCTGTCAAGCTGGGAGGGTGCACGACTGAAGACCTTGGGCGCATGGTATATCACTCATCTGTGGCAGCACTACAAGTACACATTGGACAAGGATTTCCTGAGGACTGCCTTCCCCGTGATGCTGACAGGATGCCAGTTCATGAAGGATATAGCCGTAACGGCTGATGACGGTACAATGGAAATTCCGAACGAGTATTCGCCCGAGCACGGAGGCACCGAGAATGCTACGGCATTTGCCCAGCAGCTGGCACGCGAGGCTGTGGACGAGACAATACGTGCATACGAGGCCCTGGATGATGCTACGCTGGCAACTGCAAGCGAGATTGCTGAACTTCGTAGCTTCTACGACAAGCTTGATACTGGTCTCAAGACCGAGACATTCACATATCAGAGTAAGAGCGTTACCCTGCTGCGCGAGTGGAAGTATACAGCACAGAATACAGTTGGTGACTGGAACTCACACCGTCATCTTTCGCACCTGATGTGCCTGTATCCGCTGAACCAGGTTAATGCCTATGCTACAGATGCGGACGAGAAGGCTCTGTATAATGCTGCGGTCAAGTCTCTGGAACTGCGCGGTGATGCTGCAACCGGCTGGTCAATGGGCTGGAAGACCAACCTGTGGGCCCGTGCACTGGATGGAGAGCATGCGCGTAAGATACTGAACAATGCCCTGAAGCACTCTACTTCATACGTCATTGAGATGGGTGGCTACGGTGGCTGCTACTACAATCTGTTTGATGCACATGCTCCGTTTCAGATTGACGGTAACTATGGTGTAAGTGCCGGCATCAACGAGATGCTGCTGCAGTCATACAACGGCATTACCATCCTGCCTGCCCTGCCAAGTGCATGGAGTAGCGGTTCGGTCAAGGCGCTGAAGGCCGAGGGTAACTTTACCGTTGACATTGAATGGGAGAACGGCGCTCCGACTTTGGTTAACATCCTGAGCAACAAGGGTGCAGACCTGATTGTACGTACCGGTTGCGGCGATATGAAGATTGCCGATGCCAAGGTGACGGTTGACGGTACCCAGGTTACTCCGGCTGTGCAGCCTGACGGCTCGTACAGGATCGCATGTGCACAGGGCCAGAAGGTCGTTATCGACTTTGTTTCTCCGACTGCCGTTGTCGGACTGGAGGCAGATACTGTTGACAGGGCTGCTGACGGAAAGGTCTACGACCTGGGCGGACGTAGTGTACAGAATACAGAAAAAGGCCGTGTATATATTGTGAATGGTCAGAAGAAGCTTTTCTAGGATTTACAGGCTTTTACTGCTGATGCTTGTGTTTTCTGTCCCGCTGGTTGCAACGGGACAGAAAACTTCTCATGCCGTCTTCCTGGGACTTCAGCTGGGTGGTAGCGGCGAGGCTTTTGTGGATTCGCTGGAGAGGAAGGGTTATGAGATACAGAACTCCTCGGATGTTTGTACTTCGCTGACTGGTCTGTTTGACGGGGTAGGGTGTATAATCGAGGTGCATACCACTCCCAAGTCCCATACAGTGCATCAGGTTAGTGTGTCGTTTGTCGAATTCGGTGCGAACGAGGTTGCCCGCTCGCTGAAGTTCAACCATATTAAGCGTGCACTGAAGAAGAAATACGGGAAATGGGATTACGACAGCAGCAGTGGACTGCATGAGTGGAGCAGCGAATATGCCCGTGTCTCGCTGGGGCATAAGCGTATTGCAGGTCAGCCTTACAAGACCCTGTATGTATGGTGGCAGGACCGCGAAGGCTGGGAAAGGCTGGTTGAAGAGAATTATTAGGGGCGATTTCTTGTGAAATTGCTCTTTTTTTTGTTTCTTTGCAATCGTTAAGTATTAAAAACAAGGTATAGAAATGGGAAAGATCCTGATTATTGGCTGTGGTGGTGTTGCCACTGTTGCAGCTCACAAGATTTGTCAGAACAAGGATACGTTCACGGACATCAAGATAGCATCGCGTACCAAGTCAAAGTGTGATGCTCTTGCCGCTTTGCTGAACAAGAGGTACGGCACGAATGTCTCTACTGCTGCAGTCGATGCCGACAGCGTTCCGCAGCTGGTTGCACTGCTGAGCGAGTATAAGCCTGACATGGTACTGAACCTGGCCCTGCCTTATCAGGACCTGACAATCATGGAAGCTTGTCTGGAGACGGGTTGTAACTATATGGATACTGCCAACTACGAGCCAAAGGACGAGGCTCATTTCGAGTACAGCTGGCAGTGGGCTTATCGCGAGCGTTTCGAGAAGGCTGGTCTTTGTGCCATTCTGGGTTGCGGCTTTGACCCGGGCGTGACAAGCATTTATACCGCTTACGCTGCAAAGCATCATTTCAGGGAAATCCAGTATCTGGATATCGTTGACTGCAATGCGGGCAATCATCACAAGGCTTTTGCCACCAACTTCAATCCGGAAATCAATATCCGTGAGATTACGCAGAAGGGCCTGTACTACGAGAACGGCAAGTACATCGAGACAGAGCCAATGGAAATCCACAAGACACTCAACTATCCCAACATCGGTCCCAGGGAGTCGTACCTGCTGCATCACGAGGAGATAGAGTCTCTGGTCATCAACTATCCGACAATCAAGCGTGCCCGTTTCTGGATGACTTTCGGTCAGCAGTACCTGACATACCTGGATGTTATCCAGAATATTGGTATGTCTCGTATCGATGAGGTTGAGTACAAGGCTCCCAAGGCTGACGGTTCTGGCGAGGAGGTCGTGAAGATTGTTCCCCTGCAGTTCCTGAAGGCCGTGCTGCCTAATCCTCAGGACCTGGGCAGCAACTACGAGGGCGAGACATCCATAGGCTGTCGTATCCGTGGTATTGGCAATGACGGCAAGGAGCATACATACTACGTCTACAACAATTGCTCGCATCAGGCTGCCTACGAGGAGACTGGCATGCAGGGCGTAAGCTATACGACAGGCGTTCCGGCAATGATTGGTGCGCTGATGTTCATGAAGGGCCTGTGGGTAAAGCCGGGCGTTCACAATGTCGAGGAGTTCGATCCGGATCCGTTTATGGATGAGCTGAACAAGCAGGGTCTGCCTTGGCATGAGATTCATGACGGAGATTTGGAGGTTTAATTCACAATTCATAATGCTTAATTCATAATATATAATAATATGGCAGTGGAAGTAAACGAAAAAGAGGCAAAACTCAAGGCGTTGCAAGCAGCGCTGGGCAAGATAGAGAAGGATTTTGGCAAGGGAGCCATAATGAAACTGGGTGAGAACAAGGTGGAGAATGTCGAGGTTATACCGACCGGCAGTATCTCGCTGGATCATGCACTGGGTGTAGGCGGCTATCCTAAGGGACGTATTATCGAGATATTCGGTCCTGAGTCATCAGGTAAGACGACGTTGGCAATACACGCCATTGCCGAGGCTCAGAAGCGTGGCGGCATTGCTGCAATAATCGATGCTGAGCATGCGTTTGACCGTTTCTATGCCGAGAAGCTGGGTGTTGACGTTGACAACCTGTTTATCTCACAGCCGGACAACGGTGAGCAGGCTCTGGAGATTGCCGAGCAGCTGATCCGCTCGGCAGCTGTCGATATTGTCGTGGTTGACTCGGTTGCTGCGTTGACTCCGAAGGCTGAAATTGAGGGAGAGATGGGTGACAACAAGGTCGGTCTGCAGGCACGTCTGATGTCACAGGCTCTGCGCAAGCTGACATCGACTATTGCAAAGACCAATACTACATGTATCTTCATCAACCAGCTGCGTGAGAAGATAGGTGTAATGTTCGGTAATCCCGAGACGACGACAGGCGGTAACGCTCTCAAGTTCTATGCCAGCGTACGTCTGGATATCCGTCCTTCGTCTGTAATCAAGGACGGCGAGGATGTTATCGGCAAGATGACTAAGGTCAAGGTCGTTAAGAACAAGGTTGCGCCTCCTTTCCGCAAGGCTGAGTTCGAGATAACCTTCGGCGAGGGTATCAGCAAGGTAGGAGAGGTTCTGGATCTTGCAGTCAAGTACGAGATTGTCAAGAAGAGCGGTTCGTGGTTCAGCTACAACAACAGCAAGCTGGGTCAGGGACGCGATGCAGTGAAGCTGGTTATCAGGGATAATCCCGAACTGTTCGAGGAACTCACAGCCAAAGTGACCGAGGTTATGGCGACAAGTAAGGACTAAACTGACAAACTGACATACAAAACTGACAGGGCAGGGCCCGTGCTGTATTTGGCACGGGCCTTGCTGTTTATGTTGTGAGTTCGAATCACGAAATAAATTAAATATTAAATATTATGGGAAAGATTATTGGTATTGATCTGGGCACAACAAACTCTTGTGTATCAGTATTCGAGGGCAACGAGCCCGTTGTTATCACAAACGCCGAGGGTAAGCGCACAACACCTTCGATTGTTGCATTCGTTGACGGTGGCGAGCGCAAGGTAGGTGATCCTGCAAAGCGTCAGGCTATCACTAACCCTAAGAAGACCATCTTCAGCATCAAGCGTTTCATGGGTGAGACCTATGACCAGGTGCAGAAGGAGATTGCACGCGTACCTTATACAGTAGTAAGGGGCGACAACAATACTCCGCGTGTCGACATCGACGGTCGCCAGTACACTCCGCAGGAAATCTCTGCTATGATTCTGCAGAAGATGAAGAAGACTGCCGAGGATTATCTGGGTCAGGAGGTGACAGAGGCTGTCATCACGGTTCCTGCTTACTTCTCGGACAGCCAGCGTCAGGCTACAAAGGAAGCCGGTCAGATTGCCGGTCTGGATGTAAAGCGTATCGTTAACGAGCCGACAGCTGCTGCACTGGCATACGGTGTGGACAAGGCTAACAAGGATATGAAGATTGCCGTGTTCGACCTTGGCGGCGGTACATTCGATATCTCTATCCTGGAGTTCGGTTCGGGTGTGTTCGAGGTCCTGTCTACCAACGGTGATACTCACCTGGGCGGTGATGACTTCGACCAGGTAATCATCGACTGGCTGGCTACCAACTTCAAGAACGAGGAAGGCATTGACCTGAAGCAGGATCCAATGGCCCTGCAGCGTCTGAAGGAAGCTGCCGAGAAGGCTAAGATCGAGCTGTCAAGCACAACTTCTACGGAAATCAACCTGCCTTACATCACTGCTGTAGGCGGTGTTCCCAAGCACCTGGTCAAGACTCTGACACGTGCAGAGTTCGAGCGTCTGGCTGACGGTCTGATTCAGGCTTGTAAGGTTCCATGTCAGAACGCAATGCGCGATGCAGGCCTTTCAAACAGCGATATTGACGAGGTTATCCTGGTAGGCGGTTCAAGCCGTATCCCTGCCGTACAGAAGCTGGTTGCTGATTTCTTTGGCAAGGAGCCCAGCAAGGGTGTCAACCCTGACGAGGTAGTTGCCGTAGGTGCTTCAATCCAGGGCGCTGTGCTGACAGGTGACAAGAGCGACATCGTTCTTCTGGACGTAACACCTCTGTCAATGGGTATCGAGACCATGGGTGGCGTAATGACCAAGCTGATTGATGCAAATACGACTATTCCATGCAAGAAGTCCGAGGTATTCTCAACTGCTGCCGACAACCAGACAGCCGTTACAATCCACGTCCTGCAGGGCGAGCGCCCAATGGCATCGCAGAACAAGAGCGTAGGTCAGTTCAACCTGGACGGCATTGCACCTGCTCGTCGCGGTGTTCCGCAGATCGAGGTTACATTTGACATTGATGCAAACGGTATACTGAACGTAAGTGCCAAGGACAAGGCTACAGGCAAGGAGCAGCACATCACCATCACTGCAAGCTCAGGTCTGAGCAAGGAGGAAATCGAGCGCATGAAGGCAGAGGCTGAGGCAAATGCCGAGAGCGACAAGAAGGAGCGCGAGAAGATAGATAAGCTGAATCAGGCTGATTCTATGATCTTCCAGACCGAGAATATGCTCAAGGACAGCGGTGACAAGCTGGATGCTGCAACAAAGTCCGAGGTCGAGGCTGCCCTGAACAAGATGAAGGAAGCTCACAAGGCACAGGATATTGCTGCAATAGACGCTGCCACTCAGGAACTGCAGAACGCTGCAGCCAAGATGTATCAGGCTCAGCAGGCTGCCGGAGCACAGCCAGGTCCCGACATGAATGCCGGTGCCAACAACGGCGGCCAGCAGGACTCCAACAAGGATGACATCCAGGATGCCGACTTCGAGGAGGTCAAGTAAGACATATAGATGAAACGCAATAAAATAGCGTGTAGCTCTGGTGAGTTACACGCTATTTTTGTTATGTTCCCGTCCCAACGCGACCGCCGGGGAATTACTAATTCGACGACTGGAGAATTACTAATTCGATGGCAGGGGAATTACTAATTCGTTTAACGGAGACTTACTAATCCTGTTTTATAAGAATAGCATTCCTGACATGACAGACACGTAATGTATGTCATTTTGAGTTATTAAATAAGGTATTGGCCTGAGATGCTCTCGTTGTTCTGGACGCGGTTGATGGTTTGGGCCAGCAGTTCTGCTATGCTCAGCTGTTTTACCTTGTTGCAGCCGCCCTTGTATGGAATGGAGTCGGTGAATACCATTTCCTCGATTGCGCTGTTCTGTACGCGCTCGTTGGCAGGACCGCTCATGATGCAGTGGCTTGCCAGGGCGCGTATGCTGCGGGCTCCTTTCTGCTTCAGCAGGTCTGCTGCCTTGGTAATTGTGCCGGCTGTGTCTACCATATCGTCAATGAGAATAATGTCAGCACCCTCGACGTCACCGATAACCTCCATCGAAGCAATCTCGTTTGCCTTCTTGCGTGTCTTGTTGCACATTACCATCGGGCAGTCAAAGAACTTGGCATAGCTGCTGGCACGCTTCGAGCCGCCTACGTCAGGACTGGCGATAACCAGATTCTTGAGATTGAGGCTCTGGATGTAGGGCAGGAGTACGCTGCTGGCATACAGGTGGTCAACGGGAACGTTGAAGAAGCCCTGTTCCTGGTCTGCATGCAGGTCCATGGTGATACAGCGGCTGATGCCTGCCACCGAAAGCATGTCGGCACACAGTTTGGCAGCGATGCTTACACGTGGCTTGGACTTGCGGTCCTGGCGTGCCCATCCGAAGTATGGGATGACGGCATTGATGGTGCGTGCACTGGCGCGCTTGGCAGCATCTACCATAAGCAGGAGTTCCATAAGGTTGTCTGCATTTGGGAAGGTGCTCTGAACGAGGTAGATGTCTTTGCCGCGAATGCTCTCTTCGAAACATACTTCGAACTCACCGTCGGAAAAACGTGTAACTGTCATGTTGCCCAGCTCGCAACCGAGACTTGCGCAGATTTTCTCGGCCAGATACCTGGTAGCAGTTCCCGAGAAGACTTTGATTTGCTTGTTTTCGCTCATCGTTTTGTGAAAGGTTATGTTTTGTTTATCCTGTTGCTTTACGGAGCTGGCGGAAATGGGCAATCAGTGCCTTGTAGTCCATTCCGCTGTGTATGTTGAAGCGTTTCCATATGTCATTGCATACTATTACTCCGCCAAAGCCCATGTCTGCGGCCTGGGGGATAGTATCCAGTGAAATACCCGTCTGTGCAATGACGTGCCTGTCTATAAGGCCGCGTCTTCCTGCCTCGCGAAGCTGTTCGGGAGTATACTTGCTTTTGCGCTCGGGGTCGGAAAGGCTGTCGAAGACATCTTTCAGTATCACGTACTGGCTGTCACGCTTGGCCTCGGCAAGTTCTTCGAGACTGTTGCAGCTGCGTGTAACCAGGCCGTTATAGTTCTGTGGCGGCAGAGGATTGCGTCTTGACAGGTGAATGCCCATCAGCTGGAATTCCTCCTTCAGGTAAAAGTGGTCGTTGGTAATGATGCGTGAGTGGTGTTCCTGCGGTATGAGGGTTAGCAGCCGTTCCGAATACACAGGCTCTGTGTCGGGCTTGCGCAGGTGAAGGATATCCAGTCCCTCCTCGAACAGGCTGGAAAGGATTTTGTCTTCCTCTACGAAGAAATGCGGACTGCTGAGCAGAAGTAGCTTCATTTTCTTTAATGGAGAGGGCCTTGCTTCACAGCAAAGCCCTCTATAATGTGTTTGGAATTGTTGTTGGAAAATGTTAGTGTTTTTGATTAAGCCTCTGTTGGTGCCTCTGCTGTTTCTGTTTCTGCTGTCTCGCTCTCTGCGGCTTCAGCAGCTTCAGCTTCTGCCTGGGCTACTGCCTCAGCAGCTTTCTTGTCGGCTACCTTCTGTGCGATCGCCTCTGATGTCTTCTTCTCAGCTTCCAGGCGTGCAGCTGCGTCCTTCTTCTTGTCAGAAGCCAACTTTGCAGCGAGAGTCTGAAGACCCTTCTGCTTGTCAGCCTTCCAAGCGTCAAACTTAGCCTGTGCCGTAGCCTCGTCAAAGGCACCCTTCTTAACGCCGCCACGCAAGTGCTTCATCAAATAAACACCTTCGTTGGAAAGGATGTTGCGTACTGTGTCTGTTGGCTGAGCTCCGCTCTCAACCCAGTACAGGGCGCGGTCAAATTTCAAATCTACAGTGGCAGGATTGGTGTTTGGATTGTAAGTACCAATCTTTTCTGTAAACTTACCATCACGTGGTGCTCTTACATCAGCGATCACGATGCTGTAAAAGGCATAGCCTTTGCGGCCGTGGCGCTGTAAACGAATTTTTGTTGCCATAATTTAAATTAATGGTTTTAATAGGTTTGAAATATGCTGTTAACCCGTAACAGCGGCACAAAGATATGAAAAAATACGGAAAAGAGTAAAGTCAGGCTGGGAAATGTGACTGTATTGAAGTCTTTTTCTTGATTTATATCAATAAAACATCACGTCGGTAATGATTTGCGAACGGACATATTCGTTCATCTTGCGGCATATCTCGCTGCGCATCATCATCAGATTGTTGCGCAACGCAGGACTCTTGATCTGCACGTTCAGCCTTGTTCCCTGTATCCTGATTTCACCCGTGTATTTCTCTATTGCGGGCCCCATGACCTCGCCCCATCCAGATACCAGACGATGCTGCAACAGAGGTGTCTCAAGCCCCTCGGACCTGAGCCACATATCCAGAAGCGGACTGATAGGTGTGCTTTTGTGACGTTCCATAAATACTATACGCATGAAGTGAACCGGCCGTTCTGACATTCAAACAGCCTGTAGTCCAATTCGGTGATACTCAGAATCTTGTCCAGGTGATCCCTGTTGGTGTCCGTGATAAAGGTCTGCCCGAAACGGGTACTTCCCACAAGCCTGACTATACGTTCGACACGTTCTGCATCAAGCCTGTCGAAGATGTCGTCCAGCAGCAGGAGTGGGGTAGTGCCGCTGCCGGTACGGCGCAGAAACTCGAACTGAGCCAGTTTCAGCGCAATCAGCATTGTCTTGCTCTGTCCCTGGCTTCCCTCACGGCGCAGGGGATAGCCGTCAATCGTCATTACCAGGTCGTCACGGTGTACTCCGTGCAGCGAATATCCCACAGCCCGGTCCTTGTGACGGTCACGCTGTATGACGTCCAGCAGGGGACCGCGCTGGCAATGGCTTGTGTACGAGATACCCACCTTCTCGTGGTCGCAGGCAATCATCCCGTAGAATTCCTGGAAAATGGGGATGAAACTGCTGATGTAGTTTTCCCGTTCGCGGTAGATTATCTCGCCTTCACGGGCCATCTGTTCTTCCCATACGCCCAGTATCTCGTCGTCGCACGGAGGGTCGGTTTTCAAGAGGGCGTTACGCTGTGCCAGAGCCTTGTTGTAGCGTACCAGGGCATCCAGATACGGCAGGTTCATCTGCGAAATCACCACATCCATGAAACGCCTTCTCTCCTCGCTTCCTCCGTCTACCAGCATGTTGTCCGAAGGGCTCACCATTACAACAGGAATAAGCCCGATATGTTCCGTCAGTCGCTTGTATGGCTTGCCCTGGCGTCGCAGAATCTTCTTCTGCCCGCGTCGCAGTGCGCAGTGTATGCTCTCGTTCACGCCGTCCTCGCGAGTGTACTCGCCTTTCAGCATAAAGGCATCCTCGTCATGGCGGATGCACAGGCTGTCCTGTCCGCTGCTCAGGCTCTTTGTCAGTGACAGGAAACGTATTGCATCCAGCAGGTTGGTCTTGCCCTCGCCGTTATGACCGATGATACAGTTCAGTCCGGGCGAAAAATCCAGTTCTGCCTCAGCAATATTCTTATAGTTCAGTATGGACAGGTGATTCAGTATCATATCTAACTGCAAAATTAAGCAAAAAGGGCTGTATGTCCAAAATATCGGTATGATTTTTTGATTTTTACGGAAAAAAGAGTAACTTTGCACGCTGAATAATTCACGATAAAAAACAAAAAACTATATAGAATGGCAAAAAAACATCAAAGCGTTCCTGTCAATGAATTTGACAAGACACTTGCTGCCGGTGGCAGTTTCGTAGAGAAGAACAAGAAGGCTATCATGTACGGTACCTGTGCAGTCCTGGCTGTTATCATTGCAGTCGTATTGGCAGTACAGTACTACATCAAGCCGCGTAACCTGGAGGCCGCAGAAAGCATGGCAGTTGCAGAGCAGCTGTTCCGTTCAGGTGACTATGAAAAGGCACTCAACGGTCAGGGACAGAATGCAGGTTTCCTGCAGATTATGGACGAGTACGTGTGCACCCCAAGTGCCAACCTCGCCCGTCTGTATGCCGGTCTCAGCTATGCACATCTCGGCAAGTATCAGGAGGCCGTGGAGTATCTTGAGGACTATAGCGACTGCGGTGACGACATGATAAGCAATGCGGCAATCGGAGCCCTGGGTAACTGCTATGCAGAGCTGGGCCAGACCGAAAAGGCTGCTGCAACACTTGTCAAGGCTGCCGAGAAAGCAGGCAACAACACTCTCTCCCCTGTATACTACATTCAGGCAGGTCAGCTCTTCGAGTCCCTGAAGCAGAATGACAAGGCCAGGGAGTGTTACGAGAAGGTAAAGAAGAACTATCCTGCCAGCCCTCAGGCCCAGGAGATTGAAAAGTTCATCGAGCATCTGAATTAATCCCCATTCCGTATCATGGCCAGTGCATTGCACAACCTCAGCAGTTACGACCCTTCCACCGTTCCCGACGGCTCTGAGTGGAAGATTGGCATCGTGGTCAGCGAGTGGAACGAAGATGTAACCGGAGCCCTGCTCCAGGGTGCATACGACACACTCCTGAAGCACGGAGTCCAGGCTCGGAACATCATAGTCAAGACTGTTCCGGGCAGCTTCGAGCTCGTTTACGGTTCTGCCTGGATGGCCCGGCAGACCGACGTGGATGCCGTAATAGCAATAGGTTGTGTCATCCGTGGAGATACACCGCACTTCGACTATATCTGCCAGGGAACTACACAAGGCCTTGCCGAACTCAACCGCAAGGCTATTGTACCCGTAATATACGGTCTGCTGACATGCAATACACTGCAGCAGGCCCTGGACCGTTGCGGCGGAGCCCTTGGCAACAAGGGAGACGAATGTGCCGTCACCGCCCTTAAGATGATACAGTACGGCCGGAATTCCTGAAGGGGCTTAAGCTTCCTTACCTTATGACAACAAGTGACGCGCAGTCACATACGCGTGATGTGGTCCTGTACTGGGCCCACACCAGCGATGTGCACGGTTCCATATTTTCGTACGACTATCTGAAAAACCGCACAACCCTGGGCGGTCTGCCTGCCGTATACAGCTATGTGAACAATCTGCGCAAGCAACACCCCGGCCGCGTAATACTCTCGGACGGAGGCGATGTGCTTCAGGGCCAGCCCGTGGCATATTATTACAATTTCATCAATACCGGTGCCCCTCATGTCATTGCCACCGCAATGAACGAGATGGACTATGACTGCGGCACAATAGGCAATCATGACATAGAGACAGGTCATGATGTGTACGACCGCTGGATAAAGGAATGCAATTACCCGATTCTGGGTGCAAATATCATCGACGAGCGGACAGGCGAGACCTATCTTCCCCCATACATCATGATAGAGCGCGAGGGTATCCGCATTGCCGTCCTGGGCATGATTACCCCGGGCATTCCCCACTGGCTTCCCAGGATCCTGTGGTCCAACCTGCAGTTCCAGGACATGCTTACATGTGCAAGGAAATGGGTTCCGTATATACAGGAAAAGGAAAAGCCGGACCTGCTCGTGGGGCTCTTCCACAGCGGATACAACGGAGGAATGATATTCCCCGATTACCGCGAGAATGCCACTGAGCAAATCGCACGCGAGGTCCCGGGTTTCGACCTTATATGCTTCGGGCACGACCATAATCCCCGGATATCACGCATTGTCAATCCGGACGGTAGCAGCGTCGTATGCATGGGGACGCAGGATGCAGGCTCCAAGATTGCGCAGGCACGCATCCGCCTCAAAATACAGGACGGCAAGGTGGTTGCCAAGAATGTATGGGCTGAATCCATACCAATGATTGAAAGCCAGAGCCCCGATGCAATGACATTCGAAGCCATGCTTACCGAGGAACGTCAGGAATTTGCCCGCTGGGTCAGGCTGCCAATCGGAAATATCAGCGAGGACATCCTGGAACGTGAGGCATTCTTCGGTCCCTCTACCTTCATGAGCCTCATTCACGAAATGCAGCTCAACCTTGCAGGTGCCGACATAAGCTTTGCCGCACCGGTCAGCTTCGACAGCCGTCTGAATAAAGGCAAGCTTACAGTGCGCGACATGTTCTCGCTTTACAAATACGAGAACTTCCTGTACACCATGCGTCTTACAGGTCAGGAAATCAAGGACTACCTGGAGATGGACTACGCCCAGTGGACCAACCGGATGACCGGTCCCGATGACCATATCCTGCTCTTTGACCTCGACCACCGCAATCCGCGCAGGCACGGGCTCAAGAACCTGTCATACAACATGGACTCTGCGGCAGGAATAATATATGAGGTAGACGTGACAAAGCCCGAGGGGGAGAAGATACACATCCTGTGCATGGCCAGCGGCAGACCTTTCTACCTAGACAGGGAATACACCGTTGCCGTCAATTCATACCGGGGCAACGGCGGCGGCGAACTGCTGACCAAGGGAGCAGGTATTCCGCATGAGGAACTCGAAAGCCGCATTGTCAAGGAAACGGACAAGGACCTCCGCTACTTCCTCATGCTCAGTATCATCAACAACGGTGACGTCAATGTCTACAAGATGAACAACTGGCGCTTTGTCCCGGAGGCATGGGCAATACCTGCCCTGGAACGCGACCGACAGCTCCTCTTCCCCGAAGAGTAAAACAAGCCCCGGAAGTTTTCTGACTTCCGGGGCTTGTTTTATCGTCCTGTCTTTCAGTCTATTCAGCTCCTCCGCCCAATGCCTGATACAGCTCAACCGTAGCGCTTATGGCCTCCATGCGGTTCGAGATCTGTGTCATCCTGGCATTCAGCAGGTTGTTGTGTGCCGTGATTACGTTCAGATAGTTTGCGCTGCTGTTGGCATACAGTTTCCTGTTGGCATCGTATGAAGTCTCCAGTGCATTGACCTGATTGTCAATCAGCTCGCGCATCTCCTCGGCAGAGCGTACCTTCACCATTGCAGTATTCACCTCGTTGCCGGCATTTATCATACAGCTTACGAAGTTGTTCTTGGCAATGTTGAACTCCTCCTTGCTGATACGCAGCTGTGCACGCAGCTGGCCGTTGGCGAATATGGGCTGTGCCAGTCCGGCAACAGCCTGACCTATCATAATACCCGGATTAACGACTCCTGCACCTGTATTGTTCGTGAACTGTCCTGTTGCAGTCAGCGTTAGGCTTGGGAAGAAAGCAGCACGGGCCTGGTTCACGTCATAGAAAGACTTGGCCAGTTTCATCTCGCTTACGTTCACGTCCGGACGCCTGCGCAATACATTTATGGGCAGTCCCGTGGCAATCACCTTGGGAGCACGGAACGAATCCAGGGCGGTACGCGAGATTTTCTGCGGACGCTCGCTCATCAAAGCCGTCAGGCTGTTCTCCACAATCTTCACATTGTCCTTCAGCGTAACAATGCTCTGGCATATACTCCAGTACGTAGCCTCGATGCTGGAAACAACAGCCGTGTTGGACTGTCCGGCATCCATCAGCAGTTTCTCCATGCGCAGATACTCAGCCCAGTTGTCACGTGTCTGGTTCATCAGCTCAATCTGCTCGTCCAGTTCAGCCAGGGTGTAATACATCGTAGCAGTATTTGCCACCAGCTGAGCCTGAATGGCCTGCTTGGCATACTGCATCTGCTGCCTGCTTATCTCAGCACCCTTCTTGGCATTGCGCAGAGCCAGGAAATTAACGTTCTGCCAGCCCAGTGTCATGGCAATGCCGTACGTCAGCGTATTGTTATACGTATTGCGGTTGTACGGATCCCAGGGACGAGTGCTTGCACCGTTCAGGTTAAGCGAGATTGACGGAGCAAAGGCCAGCTTGGCAGCCTTCAGCGCATGTTCAACCTCCTGCAGCTGGAAGTCAGCATTTACAATATCCGTATTCTGTGCCAGCACACGCTCTATCAGAGCCTGCAGCACAGGGTCGGTAAACAGTTCGCGCCACTTCAGACCGCCCAGGCCCTCGGCATCACCGCCCAGTGCCATGGCTGTCAGGTCGTCGCCGAATACGCTGTCGGTATTCAGGTCCTGCTCAGTCACGACATTCTCCTTCTTGTACGTACTCAGGACACCCTTACCTGTCTTACAGCCTGTCATTACGACTGCTGCCAGACATAAAATCAATATCTTTTTCATATTATTCATCACTTTACCTGCCACCTGGTTACTTGTTGGCATTTTCCTCACGTTCCTTGCGTATACGCTCACGTTCCAGCTGAACCTGCTGGTCAATCTCCTCGACCATTACAGGACGGATCTTCTCCTGAACCCACTCAAAGAAGATGAAGAACACAGGCACAGTCAGCAGAATGGCCACAGTACCCGTCAGCATACCGCCAATCACGGCAATACCTATTGTACGCGTGCCGTTAGCACCTGCGCCCACCGTGAATATCAGCGGAATCATACCGAATATCATCGTCAGCACAGTCATCAGGATAGGACGCAGACGAGCCTCGGCCGCAGCATATCCGGCCTCTACGATACCCATACCCTTACGACGGCGCTCCAGTGCGAATTCGGTAATCAGGATAGCCGTCTTGGCCAGCAGTCCTATCAGCATTATGACAGCCGTCTGCAGGTAGATGTTATTCTCGATCTTGCCCATGAAGATTATCGGACCGAACTGACCTGAGGTATAGCCGGCATTCCATAGCCATGCGAAGCCGTAGGCACCCATCAGGCCCGCAGGCACACTCAGGATTACAGCCCATGGAATCAGGAAGCTCTCGTACAGCATGCTCAGGATCAGGAATATCAGGATACAGCACACGGCATAGATGACGTACGTATCCATACTGCCCATCTGCTCATGCTCCTCACGGCTCATGCCGCCGTATTCGTATGCATAGCCCGTCGGGAATATCTTGCTGAACTCCTCCTGAACCCTCTTCATCACATCCGTGCTCGAGTAACCCGCATTCGGAGTCAGGTTACACGAAATACTGCTGAACAGGTTGAATCGGGTGTCGATCTCAGGACCCAGCACCGGAGTCAGTTTCACAAACTGGCTCAGCGGAGCCATCTTGCCCTGACTCTGCACATACATGTTGTTCAGCGCATCACGGCTCAGACGGTCCTTCTCACCGGCCTCGAGCATTACACGGTAAATTTTGCCGAACTGGTTCATATTGCTCACGTACGAGCCGCCGCAATAGCTGCCCAGCTCACCCAGCACTGTCGAAGGACTTACACCGGCACGCTTGCACTGCGCAGCATCCACCTCGACCAGGAACTGTGGGAAGGTACGCGAATACGTCGTCATTGCACGCGCCACCTCGGGATATTCGTTCAGGGCAGCCATCAGCTTGTTCGTATATTCCAGGAACAAAGCCTTGTCACCGCCCGTCTTGTCCTGCAGGTTCAGCTCGATAGAGCCCATACCGTAGCCCGGAATCATACCGGCCTCGAACACAAAGCACTGAGCCTCGGGAATCTCCTTGGCCATTCTCGCGTTCAGCTTGGCATTGGCAACCATCGTGGCACCTGACATGAAGTTGTCCACGGGATGCAGGATACCGAAGTTACGCTCCTTCCAGTGCTTCAGACGGATGATGCTCATACCGTACGAAGTACCCTGGCCGCCCATGAAACTGTAACCCGTCACACGGATAAAGTCACTTACCTCGTTCGTCTCCATCAGTATCTTCTCGACCTTGTCCATGGACTTGTTCGTAGTACCCAGGTTACTGCCGGGCGAAGTATTCATCACCATCATCAGGAAGCCCTGGTCCTCCTGAGGCACCAGACCTACCGACAGGTTGCCTGCAAAGAACATGATACCGGCAAAGGCAATGGCCACGCTGATCGGGGCAATCCAGCGGTTCTTGGCACGCACCAGACGGTGCAGGACACCCTTGTACTTGGCCTGCATGGCAAAATAGCTTGCCTCGTATGCACGGCGCGTCACACTGTTGATTCTGCCAAAGAATCCCTTGCGGCGCTCCTCACTTGCAGGCTTCATCATCATGGCACACAGAGCAGGACACAGAGTCAGTGCACACAGGCACGACAGACCTACCGAGGTAGCCAGCGTCACACCGAACTGAGTATAGAATATACCACTCGTTCCGGGCATGAAGCTTACAGGGATAAACACCGCCATGAATACAAACGTACACGATATTACGGCCATCGTCACGTCACTCATGGCATCCTTCGTAGCCTTATACGGCGAAGTGTAGCCTGCGTCGAACTTGGCCTGCACAGCCTCGACCACCACGATGGCGTCATCCACCACCGTACCGATGGCAAGCACCAGCGCAAACAGCGTCAGCAGGTTAATGCTGAATCCCGCAACCGCCAGACAGGCAAACGTACCCTCGAGCGAAACGATGATGGACACAGCCGGAATAAACGTAGCCTTGAAATCCTGAAGGAAGAAATACACCACCAGTACCACCAGTATGATGGCAATTATCAGCGTCTCCTCGACATTCGCCATCGAAGCCAGCAGGAAGTCATTCGAGCTTGACAAATTACGGAACTCAAGTCCCGCAGGCAGAGTCTTGCCCATTTCAACCAGCTTGGCATGCAAGGCGTCGTTCGTCTCCTTGGCGTTGGCACCGGCAATCTGGAAACACAGGAAGCCCACAGAAGGGTAGCCGTCACAGCCGCCGCGGAACGAATAGCTTGCCATACCCAGCTCAACGTCAGCCACATCCCTCAGATACAATATGCTGCCGTCATCCTTAGCCATCAGTACGATGTTCTTGAACTGCTCGACGTCAGTCAGACGACCTGTATACTTCATCGTGTACTGGTACACGTTCTCAATATCTTTGCCGCGGCTGTCAGCAGGCTTCTCGCCCAGGGCACCCGTCGGGCACTCCAGGTTCTGCTCGGCCAGCGCATTGCTTATCATCGAAGGCGTTACGCCATGCTGTGCCATTGCATCAGGCTTCATCCATATTCGCAGCGAATACGTACCGCCGAATGCGGTAATGTCGCCCACACCCTTGATACGCTTCAGCTGGGGCAGGATGTTGATGTCCAGGTAGTTAGACAGGAAATCCTCGTCATACTGCCCGTTCGTGCACACCAGTGCATTCGTCTGCAGGAAGGCATTCTGACGCTTCTGCGTCGTCACACCTATGCGCGTTACTTCCTGAGGCATCAGGCCCAGCGCCTTGCTCACACGGTTCTGCACATTCACCGCCGCCATGTCCGGATTCGTCCCCTGCTTGAAGTACACCTGGATCGTGGCACTGCCCGAGTTCGTGGCTGTCGACGTCATGTACGTCATGTTCTCCACACCGTTGATACTCTCCTCCAGAGGCACGATTACCGCCTTCATCACAGCATCCGAGTTCGCACCCGTATATGTCGTGCTCACCACAATAGTCGGAGGAGCAATATCGGGGTACTGCTCAATAGGCAGCGTAGCCAGGCTGATTGCGCCCAGCAACAGAATCATAATGGCAATCGACATTGCCATTACAGGCCTTTTGATAAAAATATTATCCTTCATCTTTTCCTCTTATCCAGGTTATTTCACTTTCTGACCCTCGTGCACCATTCCGGCACCCTCGGCAATAATCTCAGTTCCGGCTTCCACGCCGTCGGTAACGATAAACTCCTTGCCCGAGCTCAACGGATCAATGCTTACGTTGATACCCTTTGCAGTGCCGTCCTCGGCAATGGTGTACAGACGGAACCTGTCCTGAATCTGTACAGTGGCAGAAGCCGGAACCACCAGTGCATTCTTGTAAGCCACCGGAATCACCACGTTACCCGTCGAACCCGAATGCAGCAGACCGTCAGGGTTCTCAAACACGGCCCTCAGCTGCACACTGCCAGTGTTGCGGTCAATCACACCGCTTACGGTCTCGACCTTGCCCTGATGCTCATACTCGGTGCCGTCCACCAGCTGCAGACGCACTGCAGGCATGGCCTCTATAGCCTTCTCGGGCGAACCGCTGCTACGTGTCATCTTCAGAAACTCAGCCTCGCTCATGCTGAAGTAAACCCACATGCTGCTGTTGTCGCTTATCGTAGTCAGAGGCTGGGGGATAGCACTTCCCACCAGCGAACCCTGGCGATAGGGCAGGTTGCCCACTACACCGTCGGCAGGACTCTCCACCCTCGTATGCTCGACATCCTCGCGTGCGTCCATTACCTGTGCCTCGGCCTGAGCCACCTGGGCCTTGGCGTTCATCAGCGAATTGTAAGCCGTCTTCAGGTCAAACTCGCTTATCACGTTCTGCTCGCGCAATGTCTTCTTGCTCTCGTAGTTCAGCTCAGCCGTAGACTCGGCAGCCTTTGCTGCCTTCAGTGCAGCCTCGGCCCTGTTCAGCGCAGCCTGGAAGGGAACAGGATTTATCAGGAACAAAACCTGTCCGCGGCGCACGCGCTCACCCTCGGTAACATATATCTTCTGCAGTGTGCCGCCGACCTGGGGATATACCTCCACGTCCTGGCAACCGCGAATCGTTGCGCTATACTTCCTGTCTATCACCATATCCTTTTTCTCGACCTTTGTAGTCTTGAAATCAGCAACGGTCTGTTTCTTCTCAGCCTTGCCGCACGATGATGCCAATACACCCGCAAACGCAATCGCGATGCAGACAATCCAGTTCACTTTCTTCATATTTATAATTTTATAAGTTTTATACAGAATACGTGCGCAAAGATACGAAAAATACCGCAAGCGAAAAAATGAAAAAGGCGAAAGACAACACATCTTCCGCCTTTTTCACTCTATTATTAACAAATGTTAACGAATTTCGATTTCCTCCTTCACGTCAATCTCCTGACCCTCAGTATCATAAATCTCATACTGCAGTATGGCCAGCTTCTGACTCGGAATCACCCTTACCCCCATGCCGTACTTCCACTGCCACTTGCGCTTCAGCGACACTATGCCCTGGTTGATGTAGGCATATACGTATGGATGAACATGCAGGGTGAACGCCTTTATGCCCAGATGGTTCTGCATCATCTGTATCTTGCCCTCCAGCACCTTGGTAAACAGCAGGCTGCTCTTGATTTTGCCCGTACCATGGCACGTCGGACATTCCTCCTCGACCTGTACGTCCATCACGGGGCGCACACGGTGACGGGTAATCTGCATCAGACCGAACTTGGTCAGCGGCAGGATATTGTGCTTCGCCCTGTCACTCTTCATGTTTTCCGTCATGCGCTCGAACAGTTTCTGACGGTTCTCTGCCGACTTCATATCGATGAAATCGACAATAATTATGCCTCCCATATCACGCAGGCGCAACTGTCGTGCCAGCTCGTCGGCAGCACCCAGGTTCACCTCCATCGCATTTGCCTCCTGCGAGTCTTCCTTCTTCGTACGATTGCCGCTGTTCACGTCCACCACGTGCAGGGCCTCGGTATGCTCGATAATCAGATAGGCACCTCCCTTGTACGTCACCGTGGTACCGAAGCTCGACTTTATCTGGCGCGTGATGTCGAAGTTGTCGAATATAGGCAGCGAGCCCTTGTACAGATGTACACAGTCGGCACGCTCCGGAGCAATCAGCGACACATAGTCCCTGACCTCGTGGAACACATCCTCGCGGTTCACGTATATACCCTCGTACGACGGGTTGAACAGGTCTCGCAGCATACCCACGGCACGGCTCGATTCCTCGTAAACCATGCAGGGCATGTCCTTGGCCTTCTGCGCCCTCGTCAGCGTATCCGTCCAGCGCTGCACCAGTATCTTCAGCTCGTTGTCCAGCTCACTTGCACGCTTGCCCTCGGCCACTGTGCGCACTATCACACCCACATTGTTGGGCTTCATGCTCTCTATGACCTGCTTCAGTCTTGCGCGTTCCTTCTGGTTCTTTATCTTAGACGAGATACTTACCTTGTTCTCGAACGGAATCAGCACCAGGAAACGCCCCGCAAAGCTCAGCTCGCAAGTCAGCCTCGGGCCCTTTGTGCTTATCGGTTCCTTGACAATCTGCACCAGCACCTCCTGGCCCTGCTGCAGCATAGTCGTAATCTTTCCGTCCTTGGGCGTGTCCGGCAATACCTGCACCTTTGCCGCAGGTGACAGGTTCTTCTTGTCCGACAGGACACGCTTCAGATACTTGGCATACGTCAGGAACTTGGGTCCCAGGTCCAGGTAATGCAGAAAGGCATCCTTCTCGTAGCCGACATTAACGAAGCTCGAGTTCAGTCCTGGCATCAGCTTGCGCACCTTTGCCAGATATATGTTGCCCACCTGGAAGCTCGCCTCCTGGCTCTCCTCCTGGTATTCCATCAGTTTCTTATCCTCGGTCAGAGCGATAGAAATCTTCTTGGGCTGTACATCCAAAAAAAGTTCGCTGTTCATCTTAGCCTGATACCTTCCATATAAAAATCCAGCGGCTATACCTTATTAAAGAAAACAGGTAGTGCCACTGGAATTATTCCTTTCAAGCATGCGCCTATCCAGACGGCAAGATACTTACTTGCTCTTATGTCTGTTCTTACGCAGTCTCTTCTTACGCTTGTGAGTCGCCATCTTGTGACGCTTGTGCTTTTTTCCGTTAGGCATAATTAATTCTATTTGACGTTAATACATTTTTCAGCGTGCAAAGGTAAGCAATTTTTTTCATATGTCCAAACCTTTTGTCATTTTATATTCCGAAAACATCGAAAAACACTAAAAAGACGAAAAGTTTTTTCGAACACTAATCGCACGAATTTTACGAATAAGACAAAAAACTAAATCACACCCTTTCTGAGCCTGATGCTCCTTGTCAGAGCATTGTAACCCCGTCAGTAATAATTCTGCTTGTAAGCGAGCTTTCAGACAGTCTTATCACTAACGGTGTTATCCCTGTCGGGATTCCGGCTCATCAAGGAAAAACATAGAAAATGGTTCCAGTGGAGCTATGGTCCGATAAAGAGTAGTTCCAGTGGCGCTTTGCGCCGTTAAATAGTAGTTCCATGCGACTCCGTCGCGATAAACAATTGTTTAACAACTATGGAACAACTATGGAACAACCATTTAACAACTATGGAACAACCATTTAACAACTATGGAACAACCATTTAACAACTATGGAACAACCATTTAACAACTATGGAACAACCATTTAACAACTATGGAAC
>JAFZVW010000034.1 GCA_017617635.1 Bacteroidaceae bacterium
AGCGAATTGCCAGAAACAACAAATGCACAGTATCCACGCTATACATCTTGGATTCTGGAGGATGCTGAGGCTTCTGCTGCCAACATGCGTATATCTGCTGCCGGTTGGGCTACATTCTGGGCTCCATTCGCAGTCGAGGTTCCTGCCGGTGTCAAGGCTTACACTGGTGAACTGGTTAACAACAGCTGGGTTCGCATGATTGAACAGGATGGCATTATCCCTGCAAACACTGGTGTTGTTGTTGCCGGTGAGGAACTCAATGCTGACCTGGCTCCTATAGATCCTCAGCCAAACCTGGCTTCCAAAGAATCTTGCTACACTGGTAACAACACAGGTAAGGTAATGAATGTACCTGCTGGTGCATATCTGCTGCAGAAGAACCTGAATACAGAAACTAATGAGTATGTTGTTGGCTGGTATAAGGTAGAGGGCGAGGGCTTCACACTGGCTCCAAACCGTTGCTACCTGACTGTTCCTGATCCAAACAGCGCTCGTCCATTCATCGGCTTCGAGCCAGTTGACGACGCTACAGGTATCAGCAGCATTGCTACAGAGGCTAAGACAAAGGCTGACGGCAAGTACATGGTCAAGGGCCAGATTGTCGTAGTTAAGGCTGGCAAGGCTTACAACATGAACGGTACTGAGATAAAGTAGTTAAAAAGTAGTTCCATGGACCTACGGTCCGATAAAAGATAGTTCCATGCGACTCCGTCGCGTTAAACAATTGTTAAACAATCTGGAACAACCATGGAACGGGCGAAGCCCATGGAACAACTATTAAACAATAATATAACAACTATAGTATTATGAAGAAGATATTTGTAAATCCAACAGTCCAGGTACTGGGTGTTGAGGTTGAGAGTCAGATTCTGGCCGGCAGCGGTGGTAACATCACAACCGCACCCGCTCAGGGCGGCGGCACTACTCCCGCAGCTGACAAGCAGGACCCAACTACAGGTACCGACGGTCTGGCCCGTCCAATGGGCACAGACATCAGCGCATACGAGCTGAAGTAAGAGAACTTACGAATAAAAAGAAAATGGCTGGAGGCAATGCTTCCAGCCATTTTTTGTTGCTATATCTTTTCAGCGTGACAGATTACTCGTGGTAATATACTCGCTTTACGCGGTGCGATACGGAGGTAAGTATCTCGTAAGGAATTGTATTTACTTTTTCTGCCAGCAGAGACGGTGACAGCTCGGCTCCGAAGAGCACAACATGGTCGCCTTCCTGGCAGGGAATATCCGTAACGTCTATCATGCAGACGTCCATGCAGATATTGCCAACGTACGGGGCTTTTTGTCCGTTGACCAAAGCATAGGCATTGCCGTTACCGAACAGGCGGTCCCATCCGTCGGCATAACCTATAGGTATGGCTGCTATGCGCGAATCCCGGGTCAGCTGTCCACGACGGCTGTAGCCTACAGTCTCGCTGGCCTTTACGTCATGAATCTGAAGTATTGTTGTCTTCAGCGTAGATACATTATTTATAGTAGAGTTATCCCTTGGATTGATTCCGTATAATCCCAGACCCAGACGCACCATGTCCATCTGACGTTCGGGGAAGTGCTCGATTCCTGCGCTGTTGTCCATGTGACGCAGAATGTGGTGCGGGAATGCTGCCTGCAATGCGTCTGCACCCACGAGATAGCGGCGGTATTGCTCGGCCGAGAACTGGTCGAACGAATCGCTGTCGCTGCCTACGAAGTGCGAGAATATGCTACGCGGAACCAATGCTGTCTGATGCTGCAGCTTTTCTATAAGACGCGGCATCTCGGTCTCGGGGTCGAATCCGAGCCTGTGCATGCCGGTATCAAGCTTGATATGAATGGGCATGCCTGTTATGCCCGCACGCTCGGCAGCACGGATCAGGGCGTCAAGTATGCGGAAAGAATATACCTCGGGTTCCAGATTGTATTCGAAGAGTGTATCGAAACTGGTCATCTCGGGGTTCATTATCATAATGGGCTTGGTTATACCATTGCTGCGCAGCAGTGCGCCTTCGTCGGCAACTGCGACTGCCAGATATCCTACCTGTGTCTGGCTTTGCAGGGTCTTGGAGACCTCGACGGCTCCTGCTCCGTAGGCATCAGCCTTGACCATACAGATAATCCTGGTATTGGAATTCAGGAACGAGCGGTAATAGTTCAGGTTGTCGACTACTGCCCTGAGATTGACTTCCAATATGGTCTCGTGTACTTTCTGCTCCAGTGCCTGGGTGATTTTCTCGAAGTGGAAACGGCGTGCTCCCTTGATGAGCACAACACTGTCACGCAACATTGCGAAAGCCTGGCTCTGCAGATATCCCTCAGTACTGGGATAGAACTGGCACTGTGCCTGGAGCTGGTCAAAGCATGCTGCATGGGCGCTGATTTGGGGGCCTATGCCTATGAAACTTTCCACACCTCGCATCTGCACCAGCTGGGCGACGTGTTCGTAAAACATCATCGGCGGTACTCCGCTTTGCAGTATGTCTGACAGTATCAGTACGCGCTGGCGATTGGCACGATCGGGGCGGCGGTTCATGAAATCCATGGCGATGCCCAGCGAATTGAGGTCGCTATTGTACGAATCGTTGATAATCATGCATCCGTGCCTACCCTGCTTTACCTCAAGGCGCATGGCAATGGGTTCGAGCTGTGCCAGGCGTTGCTCGATAACATCATCGGGCATTCCCAGGTGACGACATACCTGTCGGCACAGGTCGCGGTCGGCTTCCAGGGCTGACAGACCGGGTTTAGGCATGAATACAGTCTTGCAGTGGGCAAAGAGCTTCATCTTCTCCTCGCGTTTCTGCTCCATGGACTGGAAATTCTCCTGATGAGCAGAACCGAGTCCTGTAAAGACACCTATGGTAGGCTGGATAATACGCTCCAGGGCCTCCATCTCTCCTGGCTGGGAAATGGCTGCTTCGAAGATGCCTATCTGGCTCTTCTCCCACAAGCCCCACACGGACAGGGGAACGCCTATCTGCGAGTTGTAGCTGCGCGGAGAACGGGTAACGGTCATATCGGGCGAGAGCATCTGGTAGAGCCACTCCTTGACGGTGGTCTTGCCGTTACTGCCCGTAATGCCTATTATGGGAATATTGTATTCCTCGCGCTTGCGCTCGGCAAGTCGCTGCAGGGCTGTCAGACTGTTCTCGACCTGAAGGAAAACACAGTCGCCTGAGCTGGCGGCTATTTCCGGAATCTCTTCGACGACAAAGGCCCTGACACCGCGGCTGTACAGGTCCTGTATGTATATGTGGCCGTCACCGCGCGGGGTACGGATGGCAAAGAACAATGTGCTTTCGGGGAAACACAGACTGCGGCTGTCGGTCAACAGCCAGTTGATGTTGATGTCTGCCTCACCTGCCTGACGGGCTCCGATGAGGGATGCTATTACAGATATTCGCATAATCTGTTCCAAATTATATCACATGCCTGGGACGACGGGTGCAGACCGTCTGGCTCATAATAGCTGTAGTCACGCAACTCGTCCATCATTATCTCGTATGAAGGGAAATAGCCCACATAACCGGGATGACGGCTGCATATCCCGTCGACGGCAAGAAGCAGTGCCGCCTTGCTCAGCTGTGAGCCGTGATAGCCGTACTTACGATAGCGGTAGGGGCTGACGGTGAATGTTATCCTAAGTGAAGGATTTGCCTGGTGAAGAGTGTTGATGCAGTCCTCGAGTATATCGTCAATCTCCTGCAGGGACAGCCGGTATTCCTGAAACAGCCGGTCTGCCTGACGCTGGCAGTTGGTGACTGTGATGCCGCTTTCCTTCAGCCTGTAGCATACATTTGTACCAAGGGTTATAAACAGATGGCTTGCAGAGCGCAGGCCTTGACCTAAGTGGCTGAGTGTCTCGCGGATCTTTGCCTCGCACACCGAACGTTCCGCATCACGAAACTGTGTATTTGCCCACCAGCAGCGCCATTCGTTCATGTCACGGTCATAGAACATGGGCAATGCCACGTCCCCTGAGTTCAGTGCCTGCGTTACGACAATACGTATACTTTCCGGATTGAACAGCGTACCCAGCGGGTTGGAGACATGCATGATGTTCCTTTGGGTCATCTGCCGGCTCATGTGCTGCGAAAAGCACGAACCCAACAGTATATATGCACAGTTGCCGGTGGACATCGGGCGGGGATTGTTAATTGTCTATTTCAAATACAAAGGTACAAAAAATAAGGTAATGCGTGGCGGCGAATTGGTATTTTTTTGTACCTTTGCATACCAAATAAAAACATGAGTCTGCTTTCAACCATACAATACCCGTGTGACCTGCGCAAACTGACGGTTGAACAGTTGCCGGAAGTATGCAGGGAACTGAGGGAAATGCTTATTCAGGAACTGAGCAGCAATCCTGGCCATTTTGCAAGTTCGCTTGGGGTCGTGGAGCTTACGGTTGCACTGCATTATGTCTTTGCAACACCCGAAGACCGTATTGTATGGGACGTGGGACATCAGGCATACGGGCACAAGATACTGACGGGCAGGCGCGAGCGTTTTTCGTCCAACCGTCATCTGAACGGGCTGAAGCCTTTTCCGTCACCTGACGAAAGCGAATACGACACTGCCACATGCGGTCATGCTTCGGTAAGCATTTCTGCGGCCCTGGGCATGGCTGTTGCTGCACAGCAGCAGAACACCAACCGCCATGTAGTTGCAGTAATAGGAGACGGTGCCATGAGCGGAGGTCTGGCCTTCGAGGGGCTGAACAACGCCAGTGCAACACCCAACAACCTGCTTATCATACTGAACGACAACAACATGAGCATTGACCATGCCGTTGGCGGTATGAAGGAGTATCTGCATAACCTGCATACGAGCGAAAGCTATAACCGCATCCGCAACAGCGCAGCACGCAGCCTGGAGTCATGGGGATTGCTGAACGACGAGCGCCGCAAGCAGATAATACGTTTCAACAACTCGCTGAAGTCACTGCTGAACAACCAGCAGAATATCTTCGAGGGCATGAACATACGCTACTTCGGTCCCGAGGACGGACACAATGTAGTGGAACTGGTCAGGACCTTGCGCCGCATAAAGGACATGAAAGGTCCCCGAATCCTGCATCTGCATACCAAGAAGGGCAAGGGCTACGCTCCTGCGGAGAAGAATCCTACTGTTTTCCATGCACCGGGCAAGTTTGTTCCGGAAACAGGCGAACGCCTTAAGACGGATGCGACGCAGCTGCCTCCAAGGTTTCAGGATGTGTTTGGAGAAACCATACTGGAACTGGCGCGTAATAACAGCCGTATCGTCGGGATAACTCCTGCCATGCCTACTGGCTGTTCGCTGAACATCATGATGAGGGAAATGCCGGAGCGTTGTTTTGACGTTGGTATAGCTGAGGGTCATGCCGTAACATTCTCGGCAGGTATGGCCAAGGACGGACTGATTCCTGTCTGCAATATCTACAGCAGTTTCTGCCAGCGTGCATACGACAATCTGATTCATGATGTCGCCATCAGCAGATTACACGTTGTATTGTGTCTGGACCGTGCCGGTCTGGTTGGCGAAGACGGGCCTACCCATCACGGTGCCTTTGACCTCGCCTTCCTGCGCCCTATACCTGGCCTGACCATAGCTTCGCCCATGAACGAAAGCGAATTGCGATGCCTGATGTATACTGCCGTGGAATGTCAGGACGGCCCGTTTGTAATTCGCTACCCTCGTGGACGCGGAGTACAGACGGACTGGCATTGTGAGATGAAGGAAATACCTGTGGGCAAGGGACGCAGGATAAGTGACGGCGAGAAGACGGCTATACTGTCGCTGGGACCTGTAGGCAACACTGTTCAGGATGCAATCAACGAACTGAAGGCGGCAGATGCAGGCACAACAGTCATACCGGCCCATTACGATATGAGGTATCTGAAGCCCCTGGATGAGGAAATCATGCGCGAGGTTGCAGGACAATACGAACATATTGTCACAGTCGAGGACGGTGCGCTGAAGGGCGGTCTGGGCTCTGCCGTGCTGGAATGGCTCAGCGACAACGGATATGCCAGACGGGTAACAAGGCTGGGGCTGCCGGACGAATTCGTTCAGCACGGAACTCCTGCCGAGTTGTATAAGATAGTCGGATTGGACAAAGAAGCAATAAAACAGGCTTTATGAAGATAATCATTGCTGGTGCAGGTGCAGTTGGAACTCACCTGGCTGAATTGCTCTCGAAGGAGAATCATGATATTATCCTTATGGACGAGAATCCTGAAAAGATGGAGTCTCTGGCCAATGGTAACTATGACCTGCTTACAATGGGTGTGTCGCCCACAAGCATTGCTGCACAGAAAGAGGCCGGTGTCGCCCATGCAGATTTGTTTATTGCGGTCACTCCGCATGAGGCATGCAATATCACATGCTGTATGATTGCTCATACATTGGGTGCGAAGAAGACAGTTGCCCGTGTGGACAACAGCGAATATACCAGCAAGGAGAATGTTGCGATGTTCAACAGCATGGGTATCGACTCGCTGATTTATCCCGAAGAACTGGCTGCACAGGAGATTGTTGACGGATTGAAGCGCTCGTGGGTACGACAGTATTGGGAGGTGCACGGCGGTGCATTGTGCCTGCTGGGCATCAAGCTGAGAGAAGAGGCGGCGGAACTGTATGGCAAGCCTTTGAAGGATTTGTGCGGAGCCTCTACCCCATATCATATCGTAGCCATCAAGCGTGGTTATGAAACTCTGATTCCGAACGGCAACTCGGAACTGAAACTGGGCGATATCGCATACTTCATGACCAGCAAGAAGCATATCTCGCTGATTCGACGCCTTGTGGGCAAGGAACAGTATGCGGACGTGCGCAAGGTAATGGTGATGGGAGGCGGACATATTGCCGTACACGTGGCTTACGCCAAGCCTGACAATATCCAGATGAAGATAATTGAGCAGAACGAGCAGCGATGCCGCCAGCTGATAGAGCTTCTGGATACGAATGACATAATGGTCATACAGGGTGATGCACGTGACACTAAACTCCTGATAGAAGAGGGTATCCGTGACGTACAGGGCTTTGCCGCACTGACGCCTAACACCGAAAATAATATTCTGGCCTGTCTTGCAGCAAAGCGGCTGGGTGTTCGCAAAACCGTTGCTCAGGTCGAAAACATTGCGTATGTGGCAATGGCGGAAAAACTGGATATCGGTACAATCGTAAACAAGAAGATGACTGCCGCAAGCCACATCTACCGTATGCTTATGGATACCGACATAGCCAATATACGCAGACTGACCATTGCTGATGCTGATGTTGCCGAATTCGTGGCATCCGAGGACAGCCCCATCACTCACAAGCCCATACGCGAGTTCAGCTTCCCAGAGGGGATTACCCTGGGTGGCCTGGTCCGTGACAATGTGGGTATGAGCATTGGCGGCAACACGCAGATTATGCCTGGTGACCGCGTGGTGGTATTCAGCAAGTCAGGGTTGATTTGCCAGATTGACAGCTACTTCTCTACTCCAGTTTCGCCAATCAAGCGGTTGATGTCAGCCTTCAAGAGCTGATATTGCGGTGAACGTCTGAAAGCCGTACTCTTATTCAGTGTTTCCTCGATGGGCATGCTGCAGTGCTGATAGCTGGACAGTTCGTTTGCACGCTGCTGCTCGTGCATTGCCTTCGTATTGATTTCGCGTTCACGCTCACGGCGCAACTGGTTGCATATCGGAATCAGGAGCGGCAGGATTACGCCATCCTTCAACGAATGTCCCTGTATATACAGATACGCTTCCTCGGGAACCAAACCCATGCCCATCAATTCGTCGCGCAAGGGATTCAGCGTCTTCTTTGCTGCCGGATAGTGCTGCTGAAGCCTGTTCATTCTCTTGTTGACACGACGCCGTACCTGTTCCAAGGCCAACATGGGATTATATGGATTGATTTCGTGCAACTTGATAGTATCTGCCAATTGCATAATACCGAATTCGTTGTCCAGGCCCATACGGTACATCCATACATTCCAAATAAACAACGGCCATATTATACGGCTGTATTCCTCGACCCATGCCTGCAGGTTGACAATCTCCCGGTCATTAAGCGTAGCCCTGGTACATGCCTGATGCAGCCCCGGGGCATAGCACTGGAAACTCTCTATGGAATACACGTATGTATGCAGGACGTACGGGCTTTGGCACAATATCTTGCTGATGGGAGTCTGGCCCTGCATGAGCCAGTCATAGTCGGCATCCACGCATGCAATCATGTATGGACCCAGCTGATGCATCATTGCAGATTTTTTGCCCTTCATCAACGAGGTATTGGAGGGGAGCATTATCTCGAAACGAACCTGGGGCGTTTCGAACTCGTCCAGGATACTACGCCAGAATCCTATGTCGTCATAGCTCTCGACATACGCAACAATCCTGCGTGCTGCCTGACGAGGCTTCAGCCGGTTTGCCGCCTCGATCCATTGCGATGATATGTTTGAAACCAGGCGTTTCAAGTTGAATGACTTTCTCTGTTATGACTCGAATACTATGTCCTCGACATCCGTGACACAGTCTGTCCACCCGTTCATGATAACTGCAGGAGAGTGTGTCGTAAGCACGACCTGTGTATTGGGATTAAAGTCGAGAATCAGTTCAATCAGACGCTGCTGCCATTCTACGTGCAGGGAAATCTCGGGTTCGTCCATAAACAGGGTGAATGGTTCGCGATTCTGCACAAGTACGGTCAGCAGTATGATAAGCATCTGCTTCTCACCGCTGGACAACTGGTACGGCTGCAGCTCATCCACACCCTGCAGCAGGACAATCTCGTTGCTGTCACGCTTGATTTTCTTCTTGGTATCCCGGAAAAGGCTGTCCACGACATCAAAGAAATGAGTCTTCTCGGCAGCAATCTCGCCAGCCTTGGCACGTGCCTCGACATCGCCGTTGGTAAATAGTGCCACCATACGGTTGGACATACTGACCTGATAGTCCAGATAACGGCGCTGCAATTGATATAATTGGAAATCCAACTCGCTGTACAGGTTTATATCCGCCACTTTCGAGAGGATATCGCTTGACATTATAGGCCGGTCAAACGAGCGCACAACGTCGAACTTCAGCTCGTCAAGACAGTCCTCGGGCTCAGTAAGAATGGTCACACCGCTTGTCACACGCTCCATGCGGTCAGCAGTCAGCAGGGTCTTGACGGCACGGTTCAGTATGGTACTCTTGCCCACTCCGTTGACTCCGCTCAGGATATTGACATCAGGACGCAGGTTCCATACAACGTGCTTGTTGCTATTCCATAGCGAGTCAATCTCTATCGTCTTGATATATGCCATATTAATATATTGTCGTGCTATTCCATGCGTATGTCTGGCTGCGTACACTGAAATAGTGCAGAGCCATCTCTACCTTTGTCTGTGTGAATGGGATGTAGCACATGCGGGCACTGTCGCGGCCTATATATTTTCTGATCTTAAAAGGAAGCTTGTCCCACATCTCCTTGATTGTATCGTCTGTGACACAGTTAATACCGTCAAAAGCGATAATAACAGGCAGATGGTAACGGTTTACGGCACGGCTTATCTGCCAGTTGAGCCACTTGCTATCGGGATCTGTATGGCTGGTGATGACAACCAACAGGTTATCTGCACCGTCCAGCAGACGGAAGAATGCCTGCTTGCGTGTGTCTTCGACAGTATCATCGTGCTGGGACGAGAAATTGATGCTGTCTATGTTTATGAAATTGTAACGGTTGGGGTAGCGCTTCTGCCACTCGGCCATCATATTGAAAGTACGAAGATTACTGTTTTCTGCATCGCGTACACCGTCCGCATCGAATGCAATGTAAGTCTTATTCGGATTCATAGTACCGGGTATTTTCTATTTTTATTCCACCACAAATATACAAAAAAGAATTTCGCACACCAAAGATTGTCCTAAAAAACTGTATCTAGCCAATAAGGAAAATTGCCGGTATCCTGCTCAGGTCAGGCAACTGTGTCTTGCGCCATTCCGCAATGGTCATTGTCTTGATCCACTGGTCAGGCGTAGTGATGCCAGCTGCTATGCACATTCGTGTCGTGGGACGCAGGGTACGGCACAAGGCCTCTATCATTTTGCGGTTGCGAAAGGGTGTCTCGATAAACAACTGTGTCTGGTGCTCGCTCTGAGCGCGTGATTCGAGGGCTTTCAACCGCCTGGACCTTTCGGTTTCGTCTACAGGAAGGTACCCGTTGAAGGCAAAGCTCTGGCCTGAGAGTCCCGATGCCATAACTGCCATTATCATACTGTTTGGCCCCACCAGGGGAATGACCAGAAGCCCGCGTCGCTGAGCCATGAGGACCACTTCCGTACCCGGGTCGGCAACTGCAGGGCATCCTGCCTCGCTTATAACACCCACATCCGTACCTGAAGCCAGAACCCTGATAGCGTCCTGATATGGCGGCTGTTGCTTTTGTGCATTGTGGCTTCCGGCATGCTTGCCCATTTCGTAGAAAGTGCAGTCGTCAATCGGAAACTGACTGTCCATACGGCGCAGAAAGCGACGGGCTGTGCGTATTTCCTCGACCACAAAGTGGCGTATATTGCCCACTATTGTTGCATTGTACTGTGGCAATACCTGTTCGTGCGGTGTATCGCCAAGCGTAACGGGAATAAGGTATAACGGCATGACTGGGAACTATTGGGACAAAATCAGGAACGTGGAAGCCTGGAATATGTTTTCCTTCCCCTTACATAATACTGGTACAGAAGCGAGAACGTGCTTTGTTCGGGAACCGGGGAAAGGGTGCTAAGGGCAAGATTCCGGTCACGGTCCTGCTGAAAGTCTGCACGTATGCGTTTGAATTCCATGCGTGCCCGCCATACGGCACAGAACGAGCCCCACTGGAATGTGAGCAGGAACTGAATACTGGCAAGTGCATCGAGCCAGAAACGTATACGCATGACGTTGGCGAGACGCTCCTGTGGAAGATTCTTGTATAGAAGCAGAAGGTTGTTGCGGAAATTGAGGAATGTCTTACGGGGATTGCCCTGCGGAAGGGTTCCGCCTCCCAGATGGTAGACGACGCTGTCAGGTATGCATACTATGCCGCGGCCGCGGGAGCGCAGTCGCCAGCACAGGTCTATCTCCTCCTGATGTGCAAAGAAACGGCCGTCGAGCCCCCCTGCCTGCCAATAGTCCTTGCTGCGGATCATCATACAGGCTCCGGTAGCCCACATTACGGGGGCTATGGTATTATACTGCCCACTGTCCTTCTCGACAGTTGACATAAGCCTGCCCCTGCAATAGGGATATCCAAGGGCGTCGATATAACCTCCGGCTGCTCCGGCGTATTCGAAATATTCCCTGTTCCACTGGCATCTGAGTATTGGCTGGCAGGCCGCAACACCGGGGTTGGCCTCCATGTACTGCAGAAGCGGAGCAAGCCACTGGTGCGGCGTCTCGACATCGCTATTGAGAAGGACATAGTATTCAGCCTCGACCTGACGCAGTGCCTGGTTGTAACCGTCTGCAAAGCCGTAGTTGCGGTCGAGAACTATCTGTGAAACCGTAGGGAAACTGGCGGATAGCATCTCCAACGAATCGTCAGAACTGGCATTGTCGGCAACATACACCTTGGCTTCCGGCGAATTGGCTATAACACCTGGCAGGAAACGGCGCATCATATCCGCTCCGTTCCAGTTGAGTATTACTATTGCTACCTTTGTCATCAAATCTTGTCTCCGTACATCAGGTCGCCTGCATCACCCAGGCCTGGAACAATGTACTTGTGCTCGTTCAGAACGGGATCGATTGCCGCGCACAACAGGACGACATCATCACCGGGGAAAGTTTCCTGCAGGTTGGATACACCTTTCTCCGAGGCAATGACCGAAGCCATAATCAGACGTCCCGGGGTTCCCTTTGACTTCAATGCCTCATAAGCCAATGCCATGCTGTCACCTGTTGCGAGCATCGGGTCTACCAGAAGCAATGTCCTGCCGTCAAGGGGCGGAGTAGCCATATACTCAACCTTTACTCCGATTTCCGTACATTCCTTGTCCTTGTAATATCGGAATGCTGAGACGAAGGCGTTACCTGCCTTGTCGAATACATCCAGGAAACCCTGGTGCAGAGGCAGTCCTGCACGGAAGACCGTCGCCACGACGATATCGTCTGTAATAAGGTTCATCGTGCACGGAGCCAAGGGAGTCTGAATCTCTTGCGCCTCATAGGTAAGCATGCCGCTTACCTCATAGGCCATTGCATGACCTATACGCACAATATTATTGCGGAAGCGCATTCTGTCCTTCTGCAAATTCACATCACGCAACTCACTCAGATAGGTATTGATTACCGTATTACGGTTTCCAAGGTTGATTACCTTCATTGGTGTAGGGTTATTGTTGTTTTTCTGCTGTAAAGTTACGAATATTTTCTGATTAATTGTATCTTTGCATGTGAATACGTACCTCAATATTATGAAACTAAGATTACTTTTCGGAACTTTGGCATTGGGCATCCTGCCTAATATAGCCCTGAATGCCCAGGAGAATGACCGCATATTCAAGGACGGATATGACCATTCGCTGCAAGATTACATCACCAGGAAAATCAAACCCGCCGGCGTTTCTGCAGATTCGGTAAAAGCTAAGAAGAAATGGACGCGCGATGACTATGTGACCATCCCCAAATTTGGCGGATACATAGTAACGCATTACAAATACGACAGCCGCGAGGGTGCGAACGGCGGCGAGGGGTTTAACCTGAGAATGCTGCGCCTTTACGTGGACGGCAAGGTTTTCCGTGACTTCAACTATCGCGTACAGATGGAAGTTTCGGGCAACCCTGCAGGCAGTGAACAGACGGGTGCCAGTGCGCGTGTGATTGACGCATTCATCAACTGGATGCACTGGAAGGAACTCGGCATCAAGGCAGGAGAGTTCAAACGCAACTTCACTATGGAGAACCCCAGCAACCCCTGGGATATTGGAGGCGGAGACTACAGTTTGCTGGTAAAACGCATGACAGGTCTGGGGGCAAACCAGGACCTGAACGGCGACCCGCATAACAGCGGAGGCCGCGACTTGGGCATTCAGGTACATGGCAGTCTGTTCCCCTGCAAGAAGGACGGACACAGATACCTTGCATATCAGTTCGGTGTATTCAACGGACAGGGAATTAACTCCGGCGACAAGGACCGCAAGAAGGACATAATCGGTGCACTGTTCGTAGAACCGCTGAAAGGTCTGAAAATTGCAGGTTTTGGCTGGCGAGGCAGTTACTTCAACACACAGTATGGTTTAGGCACAAGCTATGCACGATGGGCAGCAAGCGTATCATACGAAAACAAGGACTGGCTGTTCCGCACCGAATATGCACGCCACATAGGCTCTTCGTGGAACAAGACCGACCTGGCATACACGGGGCCGGATCATGCTGACGGATGGTATGCACTGGCATGTATCCCTGTATGGCGCTGGATTAGGCTGAACCTGAAGTATGACGCATTCCGTTCCGATATGCGGGACATGGGCTCGCTGCGCAGTATATACAGCGTCTGTGCCGAACTGCGACCACACAAGAACCTGATGCTGCAGCTGCAGTACAACCATGACTACGACAAAATGCGTACAGCAAAAGCCAGCAACCAGTTCTGGGCAATGGCCTATATAAGATTCTGATTTCCGACGAGTGCATTGCCGGCGGCATTGAACTCACCAAGACGAACATTTACAATGGTGTTGTCCATAATATGGTCAGCACCATTTTCGGTATGTATCTCCACACGGATATAATTGTCGGTGAAGCCATGCATGACACCGCCCTTGCGGCTATGTTCCAACAGAACTGGACGCACCGAGCCTACATACTTATTATAGTACGCGCGCGTAAGGCTGCTGCTTAGCTCCAGAATACGCTGACTGCGCTCGTGCTTCTCCTGCGGAGTGACAACATGCGGAATCTGCAGCGCCTTTGTTCCCGGACGCTCGCTGTATGAGAATACGTGATACTGCGAAACTGGCAGGGAAGCCATAAAGCGATAAGCCTCCTCGAACAGTTCAGCCGTCTCACCACGGGTTCCTACAATGGTATCTACACCTATAAAAGCATCAGGAATCAATTCCAGTACACGCTCTATCTTGCGGCGAAAGAACGATGTGTCATAACGCCGGTGCATAAGACGCAGCACCTCGTCACTGCCACTCTGCAGCGGAATATGGAGATGAGGCATAAAGGCACGGCTCTGTGCACAGAACTCAATGACCTCGTCGGTAAGCAGGTTAGGTTCAATACTGCTGATACGGTAGCGTTCTATTCCATCTACCTTGTCCAAAGCACGAATCAGATCCAGAAAAGATTCACCCGTGGTCTTGCCAAAGTCACCTATGTTTACACCCGTGATGACAATCTCTCTTCCACCCTCGCATGCCGCCTGCTGCGCCTGGGCAACAATCGAGGCGATACTGCCGTTGCGCGAACGTCCACGGGCAAACGGTATAGTGCAATACGTGCAATAGTAGTCGCAGCCATCCTGAACCTTCAGGAAATACCGGGTACGGTCACCGCACGAACAGCTGGGCATGAAGTTGCGTATATCTGCAGTACGCACGGTACGGTATTCGTGTGCGGCAAGGGCACGTTCCTCAGGCATCATTTCCACACGCTCGCATATTGCCTCCAGGATATTTCCCTTCTCGTTGTTACCCAGAACCAGATCAACACCATCGATTGACGACACATCTCCCGGCTTCAACTGGGCATAGCATCCGGTAACTACCACCAATGCCCCTGGATGATTGCGCACAAGACGATGAATAGCCTGACGGCATTTGCTGTCGGCAACTTCGGTAACACTGCAGGTATTAACAACGCAAATGTCAGCAATCTCCCCGTCACGAACCGTATCGACTCCGCACTGTTTCAGCTGCCTGCCTACCGCGCTGGTTTCCGCAAAGTTCAGCTTGCAGCCAAGTGTGAAGTAGGCAGCCTTCTTTCCACGCAGTCCTTCCATGTCCTGTATCATGCTTGCAAAGATACATAATTTATAAAAAAGAACAAAAAATTACACCTTAAAACATGTTATGGAACATATATATGAGCAAAAACAAAAATAAGTGTAAAAATTAACATTATTATTTCTGACTGATTTTCAATACTTTAGCATTTTTAGGCTAAAAAAAGTGAAAAAATTATTGAAAAAAAGTGTGCAAATGTATACGGAGTATTGAAAAATGTCGTACCTTTGCATCGCAAAAGAGAAAAAAGGAATTAATTAACGATTGTTTTACAATAATTAAAAAAGCAAAAAAAATGAAAAAGTTAGCTTTCGTATTCGCAGCTGTTGTAGCTGTTTCTTTCGCTTCTTGTGGTAACAAGACAGAGCAGGGTGCATGCTGTGATTCAGACAGCGTTGCTGTTGACAGCGTTGTTGCTGACAGCGTTGTTGCTGACAGCACAGTAGCTGACAGCGTTGTAGCTGAGTAATAAACTGCGAATAACGTAGTATTTACACGAGAGTCAATCCTCAGGATTGGCTCTCTTTTTGTATATACCCATATAAAGACAAGATTAAAATACAGGGTATAAAAAATCTCCCCGTCTATTGACGGAGAGATTATCTTTTCAGTAGGGTGTCCTACCTGTTTACTCAGCTGCAGGAGCCTCTGCCTCCTCTGCCACAGGCTGTTCAACAACCGCAGCAGGAGCTACAACAGGAGCAGGAGCGTTCTCGGCAACAACCTCGAAAGCGAGTGATGCTGTAACGTCCTTGTGAAGCTTGACCTGAGCAACGTAGGAACCAACCTCCTTCACATCCTTGACAACGATAGTCTTGCGGTTAACCTCGATACCCTTCTTCTGAAGTTCCTCGGCCAACTGAAGATTGTTGACGCTGCCATAGATCTGACCTGTTGCGCTAACCTTTGTTGCAATAACGAGACTAACGGCGTTGATCTTCTCGGCCAGAGCCTCAGCCTCAGCCTTGATCTTAGCCAGCTTGTTGGCCTTCTGCTTCAACTCTTCGGCCAACATCTTCTTTGCACTCTCGCTTGCGATAACTGCCTTGCCAAAAGGAATCAGGTAGTTGCGACCGTATCCTGCCTTGACGGTTACGATTTCATTCTTGAAACCCAAACCGATGATGTCTTCTTTCAGAATAATTTCCATATCTACTGTCCTCCTTTTATTACTTCATCAAATCAGTTACGAATGGGAGCAGGGCCAGGTGACGGGCACGCTTTACGGCCTGAGCCACACGACGCTGGTACTTGAGAGACGTACCTGTGATACGGCGAGGAAGAATCTTACCTTGCTCGTTCAGGAACTTCTTCAGGAAATCAGGATCCTTGTAGTCGATGTACTTGATACCGCTCTTCTTGAAACGGCAGTACTTCTTCTTCTTTGTGTCAATCGCAGGAGCGTTCAAATAACGTATTTCTGACTGTGCCATGATTATGCCTCCTTTTTATTGTTACGACGCTTTTCAGCATACTCTGCTGCATACTTGTCCATCTTTACTGTGATGTAGCGCAGCACTTTCTCGTCACGACGGTAAGCTGTCTCCAGTGTCTTGATAGTCTCTGGAGCTGCCTTGAACTCAACGAGTTCATAAAAACCTGTACTCTTCTTCTGGATAGGATAGGCAAGTTTCTTCAGGCCCCAATTCTCCTCGCTGATAATCTCAGCACCGGCCTTGGTCAGTACGCCCTTGAACTTTTCTACCGCTTCCTTCATCTGTTCATCAGACAAAACGGGAGTCAAAATGAAAACGGTTTCGTATTGGTTCATAATACGGTGTAAATAAGTTTTGAATAATAATGTTAATTCTGCAAAAATGCTCGGCAAAGGTAGTGCTTTTCCGCGACATACACAACCATTGCATGCATTTTTTTGGACAGAGTTGTTTTTTTTGCCTCAAAATTTAGGCTGTGTGCCGGATTTTTCATTATTTTGTATTGCAGTTGACAGACGAAAACAAAACAATATATATATGAAGTACACAGGTATTATTATGATTGTGGTAGGTGCACTGGCACTGGTATTCAGCTATCTCAGCGACCGTTACCTTGGTTCAGGCACAGTAGATTACAACTGGATTCAAGGCATTCCTATGCTGCTTATCATAGCAGGTCTGGTTGTCCACATCATCGTGAGCAGAAAAGCCGTAAAATAAGCATACTTGCTTTTCAGAATCAAGACAAAACAAAGGACGGGAAATCCCGTCCTTTTGTTGTATTGTCGTCTGCCATACAGTTATTCAGCCGTTTCCTCTTCCTCAGGAACAATCAGCCGGTATCCCTTGCCGTGGACGTTGTTGATCTCAATACGGTCATCGGCACGCAGATGCTTGCGCAGCTTGGTGATATATACATCCATCGAACGCGCATTGAAGTAGTTATCGTCAATCCAAATGGTCTTCAGTGCCAGTTCACGCTCAAGCACCTCGTTGCGGTGTGCACAAAGCAATGACAGCAGTTCACTCTCCTTTGTAGTCAGCTTTGTCTGCTTGTCACCGATACTGAGTATCTGGCGCTGTGTATCAAATGTAAAATTGCCTATCTCGTAGACTGTCTGAGCTTTCTGGTTCTTACCGCGCACGCGACGCATGATAGCCTCCATACGGTAAACCAGTTCGTCCATGCTGAAAGGCTTTGTCAGGTAATCATCCGCACCAAGCTTGAAGCCTTCCAGGATATCGTCCTTGAGATTTTTTGCAGTCAGGAAAATAATAGGTATCTCCTGATTAACAAGGCGGATTTCACGAGCCAGGCTGAAGCCGTCCAGCTTGGGCATCATCACATCCAGCAGACACATATCGTAATGACTCTTGCTAAAAGCCTTGTATCCGGCTTCGCCATCAAGATACAACTCGGCATCATAACCCTTTGCCTGCAAGTACTCTCTCAAAAGCATGCCAAGGCTCTCCTCGTCCTCGCACAGCAGAATTCTTTGCTTTTCCATAATTTCAACTTACCTTATATATATATTCTATTGTTTCTCAACTCTTGCTCAGCGGCATCGTAATCAGGAACTTGGTGCCCTTGTTCAGTTCGCTGGTCGCCTTGATTGTACCATGATGCAGGGTTACCATCTTGTACACATATGCAAGACCAAGTCCAAATCCCTTTACATTATGCTTGTTGCCGGTATGGACACGATAGAACTTCTCGAATATCCTCTTCAAGTCCTCGCGACGGATACCGATGCCGTTATCACTTATCTGGATGCAGATATTGCTTCCCTGGTTCCATGTCGAAATCTCCAGGTGCAGTTCCTCATCCTCGCGCTTGTACTTGACAGCATTGTCCATCAGATTGAAGATAATATTGGTAAAGTGCATCTCGTCCACATATACATCCGCATCCAGTGCGTCGAGATGCACATCCACCGTACCACCGTTCTGAGTAACCTTCAGGCTGAACGTCTGTACAACCGCATCTATCAGGCTATTGGCATCCAGCGTCTGCAGCTTAAGCGCAATGTTGCCGCCGTCGTACAGCGACATCTGCAGCACCTTCTCGACCTGGAAACGCAGGCGTTTCGTCTCCGAGAAGATAACGTCACCCAGACGCGCATACATATCCTGACTCTTCTGTATAGTCCTGTCAGCCAGCATCTGTGCAGCAATGCTGATTGTAGATATCGGTGTCTTGAACTCATGCGTCATATTGTGGATAAAGTCGTTCTTCATCTCCGTTATTTTCTTCTGACGCACCACCAGATACACCGTGAACAGGAATGTCACAAACAGCACGACCGTGAAAATCAAAGCCAGTATAATCGTCTTGTTTGCACTACGGATATAGCTGTCCAAAGTAGGGAAATGTATTGACATAGTACCCATCTTGCCCGACGGGTCGTTGCGGAACAAAGTCTGCGTGTAGCTGAAGTCATTGCCGGTAGCGTCGTAGTCGGGGCAGCGGTACACCTCCTCGCCACCCGAGGTGAACACACGGTAATGGAAAGGCAGGTCAATACCGTTTGACCTGAGCGACATCGTCAGGGTCTCCTCCAGCACCATAGGGTCGATACGCTGTTCGAACGACTTGTTGCTTGCCGCATACAACACCGTCATTATTACCTCGTCCAGCACGCTCTGCTCGTACAGATACGCATTTGCAACCTGCTGCTGGAATTTCAGGACACGGCTACGCATCGTATTATCCAGGAACGGGCGCACACCCAGGCTGTCATGATGCATGCTCACTATCTCCTGCAGATAATGGGCAGTCTCCATACGCTCCATGTCGCGCGAAGCCTGATCCAAGCTGCGGAACACACTCACGTCGAACTGACGGCGGCGCATATCCTCGATAGACCTCGCATACTGCATCTGCAAGTACAGCAGTACCACGAAGCTGATACCCATTACCAGGCATATTGCCCAAATCATCCAACGTTTCATAGTACAAATATATATCCTTTAGCCCATATAAACATTAAAAGAGGCCCGAAAAACGAGCCCCTTTTAACATTTATGTTTTATACAGGATTGTTATAATTGCTATTTTCGCAATTATTCCTCCTCCTTATAGGCAGCAACCAGCTTCTGCTGAACATCACTCGGAACAAGCTCGTAGCTTGCGAACTTGGTAATGAAACTTGCACGGCCGCCCGTCAGGCTGCTTAATGCTGTTGAGTAGTTGCTCATCTCCTTCAACGGAGCCTTGCAGGTCAGCTTCTCGTAGCCGTTCTCGCTCTGCATGCCCGTAATCATTGCACGACGTCCCTGCAGATCACTCATAACATCACCCATCTTGTCGCTTGGAACGAACACCTCGACATCATAGATAGGCTCCAGGATCTTCGGACCTGCCTCGCGGAACGCCTGTGCAAAGGCATTACGTCCTGCCAGCATGAACGACAACTCGTTGCTGTCCACCGGATGCATCTTACCATCATATACTATTACGCGCACGTCGCGTGCGTAACAGCCCGTCAACGGCCCCTGCTCCATACGCTGCATGATACCCTTCAGAATGGCTGGCATGAAACGGGCATCGATAGCACCGCCCACAACGCTGTTGACAAATACCAGCTTGCCGCCCCACTCCAGGTCTACCGTCTCGGTACCCTTCACGTTCATACGGAACTCCTGGTTACCGAACTTATAGACATCAGGATCAGGCATACCCTCGTAATAAGGCTCCACACTCAGGTGAACCTCACCGAACTGACCGGCACCGCC
>JAFZVW010000004.1 GCA_017617635.1 Bacteroidaceae bacterium
AAGCAATATATTACAGCACCACTTAGGATGCCGTTCAGGCGGTCTCTATTGCCATAGGAGTCTCAGTTATATGTGTTTTCCTGCTCTAAAGGGCGCGATTTCGCGCATCAAAAGCCTTTGTTTTGATGCTTTACCCCGTACTTGGCGTACATGTAAGCGGTTCGGAATTTCAGTATCCGGACTTCATTTGGAAGGAATTATGTGTTCAAATGGCCAACTTGGTTGCAGAAAGTGGGGGTAATAAAGGTCAATTGTCACACTTTGCAGACTCCTGGAGGTAACACGTGCAGGCTCCGGAGGTAACACGTGTACCCTCGGGAGGGTACAAATGTTGGATGTAGGGGAAGGACGGACAGCATTGAGACGCCGTATCGAAGGCCACGAGACGGCGTATCAAAGGCCACGAGACGGCGTATCGGGAACGGGCAAACGACGTTAGGATTTGAAGATTTAAAAGTTAAGAGTGAAAAATTGCGAAATATTTTTTATCTTTGCAATTAGGAAAAAACGGGATGACTAAAAATCAGATATGTTTATGCGTCGTATATTATTGATTATATTTGTTTTCGCGTGGGTATTTTGTGCTTATGCGCAGATGGGTACAAACGGGTATTACTGGGCGTATATTGACAAGTACAAGGACTTGGCAATGGAGCAGCAGCAGAAGCACAGGATTCCGGCGAGTATCACGTTGGCTCAGGGATTGCTGGAGAGTAATGCGGGGCGCAGTTCGCTTGCTACGGAGGCGAACAATCATTTTGGCATCAAGACTCCGGGCGGCTGGACAGGTCCGTATATTGTGCGTGATGATGACCGCAAGGGGGAGCATTTCAGGAAATACAGGACTGCACGTGAGAGTTACGAGGATCATTCGCAGTTTCTGCTGAAGCCTCGCTACAGGGTTCTGTTTACATATAAAACTACTGACTACCGTTCCTGGGCAAGGGGGCTGAAGCAATGTGGCTATGCTACCAACCCGACGTATGCCGAGGGGTTGATCCGTATCATAGAGATGTATAGCCTGTACCAGTTTGATACTATGAAACCTGGCCAGCAGACAAGCGAGTCGCAGATTCTGGAGAGTCAGGCCAGGAAGCGTAATGTGAAGGATCCTGATACGTTCTACAAGAACCATATGGTGTATGCTGCCAACCGAAATTATTTCATAATTGTGCAGCGTGACGACGACCTTGCTACAATCAGCCGTGAGACGGGCGTTAGCATAAAGCGCATACTGAAATACAACGATCTGGACAGTGACTATACGCTGACTATAGGTGACGTGCTGTATCTTGAGCCTAAGCATGACGAGGCTGATCCTCAGCTGCTGATATACAAGCATGTCATTGAGCCGGGACAGAGTATGCATGACATCTCGCAGCTGTACGGCATCCGCCTGAAGGCTTTGTATAAGCTGAACAAACTGAAGCCGGAAACGTATGCTCCGAAGGTGGGAGATGAGCTTTATGTGAGATAATGCATAATTAGTTAAATCGTTGTTCCATAGTTGTTAAATCGTTGTTCCATAGTTGTTAAATCGTTGTTCCATAGTTGTTAAATTGTTGTTCTAGATTGTTTAATAATTGTTTAACGCGACGGAGTCGCATGGAACTAATTTTTAACGGCGCAAAGCGCCATGGAACGAATAAATTCTTAATTTCTGTGAAAAGGGGTTTGTTATTGGTTTTCTGTCTGTATGTGGCAGGGTGTGTTGCGCAGACACAGCGTGATGCGTGTACGAGTATAATGGCGGGGCGTCTGGCGACGACCGACGGGAGTGTGATGACGAGCCATACTTGTGATTCGTGGTACCGTACGTGGATGAACATTGTGCCGGCTGCGGATTACGTGCGTGATACGGTGGTTGCGGTATATGAGGGCCTGATGCATACAGAGCATGCCAAGGACCGTACCAATGTAAGCGAAAAGGGCAGGATTCCGCAGGTGCGTCATACATACCGTTATCTGAATACTGCATATCCGTGTATGAACGAGCATCAGCTGGCTATCGGTGAAACGACCTATGGCGGTCGTGACGAGATGCAGAACAAGAAGGGCATATTCATGATCGAGGAACTTGCCCGTATTGCCCTGGAGCGTTGCAGGACGGCTCGCGAGGCGATTGTATTGATGGGAGAGCTGGCACAGAAGTACGGCTATGGGGATTCGGGCGAATGTCTTACAATTGCAGATCCCAGGGAGGTGTGGATTTTCGAGATACAGGGTGAAGGTCCGGGCAAAATAGGTGCGGTATGGGCTGCACAGCGTATTCCTGACGATCATATTGCCGTGAGTGCGAATGTGAGCCGTATCGGCTATATTGATACTGATGACAAGGATAATTTCCTGTATAGCGACAATGTGTTCTCGGTTGCCAAGAAGATGAAACTGTGGGACGGCAAGAGCCGTTTCTCGTTCTGGAGGGCGTATAGCGGAGGTAATTATTTCAACGAGAAGAAGAACTACAGTGTTCGCGAACTTGCCATCATGCAGGCATTGGCTCCGAGTGCGAACCTGACGGATACGATAAGTGACCTGCCTGTGAGCATAAAGCCTGACGAGAAGGTCGATGTACAGCGTATTTCGCAGTTGCTGGGTTCGTATTACGAGGCAACGGATCAGAGCCTGTCGACAAGGGTTGATTCGCTGGCAAAGGGCAAAAAGGCGATGATTACAAATCCGTGGATGCGTCCTGACGAGATAGCTCTGTACAGCGCACTCACGAACGATACTACGATGCAGAACATACGTACGGTAAGTGTCAGCTGGTGTGCATATTCGACCGTTATCCAGTGCCGTTCGTGGCTGCCGGACGAAGTCGGTGGTGTTGCATGGATTGCCCTGGACAATCCCGGTCAGTCGCCGCGTTTCCCGATTTTTGCCGGTTGTACGTCGCTGCCTGCGGAACTGGCTGTTTGCGGTCAGCACCGTGACCGTGACGATGCTGCATTGTGGCATTACCGCAAGGCTAACCGTCTGGCGACAGTACGCTGGGGGCAGACGCGTGGAGACATAAGGGACGCACAGCGTTATTTCCTGGAAAAGGGCAGGAGAGAGCTGCCGGTTATCGAGCAGAGCTTCCAGTCAATGACGAATAAGGCTGAACGTACGCGAATGCTGAACGGATATACGGCAGACTTCTACGGTGCAACCGTCAGCCGCTGGGATCAGCTTGCGCGGACGTACTGGCGTAAGTTCTGGTCGGGATTTTAACGCTTACTTCTTTTCGTGGTTGGCACGTACGCGTGAGAGGGTTTCGGGTGTCATCTGCAGAAACGATGCAACGTGTATCATGGGTGCACGCAGGATGATTTCGGGCTTCTCGCTCAGGAGGCGTTCGTAGCGTTCCTGGGCATTCTCGAATCTTTGCGAATCTGCATGGTGCTGGCTCGAAATCAGGGCGTGCTCGGTTATCTTGCGATACAGTATGCCAAGTTCGGGACATGTGTCGATGGCAGCAAACAGCTCCTTGCGCGGTAGTGCGTACAGGTACGAGGTTTCGAGTGCCTCGATGGTAATCTGGCTGGGTTTGTGCGTCAGCAGGGATTCGATGCACCATACAATCCTGCCTTCGAATGAGAAGTGTTCGGTAACGTCCTTGCCGTTCTTGAAATAGTACTGGCGCACCATTCCGCGCTCGACATAGTACATGCACTTGCACTCTTCACCTTCCTGGAGAATAATGTCCCCTCGCATGAATTTCATGGGAATGAGCAACTCGGCAAGTCTTTCGATACTGGCGGGTTCAAGGCGGCAATAGCGTCTTGCTATCTCTCGTGCTACATCTCTCGTGTCCATAATCAGTCTAGTTTTAGTACGGCAAGGAATGCTTTCTGGGGAACCTGGACATTGCCAATCTGCTTCATGCGCTTCTTGCCCTTCTTCTGCTTCTCCAGAAGTTTGCGCTTACGGCTTACGTCACCTCCATAGCACTTGGCCAGAACGTCCTTGCGTACCTGCTTGACAGTTTCGCGGGCAATGATTTTGGCTCCGATGGCTGCCTGGATGGCAATGTCGAACTGCTGGCGGGGAAGTAGTTCCTTGAGTTTCTCGCACATGCGGCGTCCGAATGTCTCGGCATTGTCAAAGTGGGTCAGGGTTGACAGGGCATCAACGGGTTCGCCGTTGAGCAGTATGTCCATTTTGACGAGCTTGCTGGGGCGGAATCCCGAAGGATGATAGTCAAACGATGCATAGCCCTTGGATATGGATTTGAGCTTGTCGTAGAAGTCTATGACGATTTCGCCCAATGGCATTGCATACTGCAACTCAACTCGGTTGCCGCTGATATAGTCCTGTTTCAGGAGCTCACCGCGTTTACCCAGGCACAGGGTCATAATGTTGCCGATATAGTCGGTACGTGTGATGACTGTCGCATGGATGTACGGTTCCTCGATACGGTCTATCAATGTCTGGTCGGGCATACCGGCAGGATTGTGGACCTCCTTGACTTCTCCCTGCTTGTCATAAACCATGTAACTTACATTGGGAACGGTAGTTATGACATCCATATTAAACTCACGGTCTAAGCGCTCCTGGATGATTTCCATGTGCAGAAGACCCAGGAATCCGCAACGGAATCCAAAGCCCAGGGCAACCGAACTTTCGGGCTGGAATGTGAGCGAGGCATCGTTGAGCTGCAGCTTTTCGAGGGATGCGCGCAGGTTTTCGAAATCCTCGGTTTCGATAGGGTAGACACCTGCAAAGACCATTGGCTTGACTTCCTCGAATCCGGCGATTGCCTTGGTACAGGGGTTGGCGGATGTGGTAATGGTGTCACCGACCTTGACCTCGGTTGCTGTCTTGATGCCGCTGACAATGTATCCTACGTCTCCGCAATGCAGTGTCTTGCGTGGTGAAAGGTCCATCTTGAGAACTCCTATCTCGTCGGCCTTGTATTCCCTTCCGGTATTGATGAACTTGACCTGTTCTCCGCTGTTGATGCATCCGTTGACAACCTTGAAGTATGCTATGATTCCGCGGAAGGGATTGAAGACGCTGTCGAATATCAATGCCTGCAGGGGTGCGTTCTCGTCGCCCTTGGGACAGGGGACGCGCTGAACGATGGCTTCCAGTATCTCGGGAACTCCTTCGCCTGTCTTGGCACTTGCGCGTATTATCTCGCTGCGGTCACATCCGATCAGGTCGATTATCTCGTCCTCGACTTCGTCGGGCATTGCATTGGGCATATCGCACTTGTTGATAACCGGAATGATTTCCAGGTCATGGTCAATTGCCATATACAGGTTACTTATCGTCTGTGCCTGAACGCCCTGTGTCGCATCAACGACAAGCAGTGCGCCCTCGCATGCTGCGATGCTACGGCTTACCTCGTAGCTGAAATCCACGTGTCCCGGTGTGTCAATGAGGTTGAGTGTGTACAGGCCCCCCTCTATCTCCCCCGAGGTGGAGGAAGGGGTATAGTCATACTCCATCTGTATTGCATGGCTCTTGATGGTAATGCCCCGTTCCTGTTCGAGATCCATGTCATCCAGCATCTGACCCTGGGTAACCTTGATGGTATTGGTTATTTCCAACAGGCGGTCGGCCAGGGTGGACTTGCCGTGGTCAATATGTGCTATTATGCAGAAATTGCGTATATTCTTCATTAATTATGTATATAGGTAGCGTTTGATTGAACGCTTTGGTGTCTTCTGGAATTCCTCGCTGCGTATGCCTATGCCTGAGAGTTGCTCGTAAGAGGGCAGCTGGGAGTTGAGCACCTTGCGGTTCTGTTCCATGATTGCATTTATATCCGCTGTCTTGAGCTTGCGTCTCCTGACTTCCTCGATATCAGGATATACAAGTCCGTACAGCTTGTCTGCACGCTGTATTACAATACATTCGTGGACAAGTGGCAGGTTCTGGAGCTTATCCTCGATCTCCTCGGGGTAGATGTTCTGCCCGTTGCTTGAAAGCAGTACGTTCTTGATACGGCCCTTGATGAAGAGATTGCCCTGACGGTCAATAATGCCCAGGTCGCCGGTATGATACCAGTCATCGATTATTGCATCGTTCGTGGCATCGGGATTCTTGTAGTATCCCAGCATCACGTTCCTGCCCTTGACAAGGATTTCGCCGGGAATCTTGTGTGGGTTGTGGCTGTCGATCCTGAGTTCCATGCCTGATACGCAACGACCGCAACTGCCCTGGCGGAATGTCTGCCAGTCCTGGCATGCTATGAGCGGAGCACATTCGGTGGTTCCGTATCCGACGGTATAGTTGAAGCCAATGTCATGCAGCAGGGCTTCGACCTCCTGATTAAGTGCTGCACCGCCTATGACTACTTCGTAGTAGTTGCCTCCGAATGCTTCCCTGATGCCCTCGCAGATGCGCTTCTTGAGCTTGCGTCCTATGACGGGGGTCTTGAGCAGAAGACGAACCTTGGGGTCCTCGAGTTTCTTCATCACGGCTTTGCGTACGACCTTCTCGATAATCAGGGGAACACATACCAGGCATACAGGCTTGATGTCCTGCAGTGCCTTGAGCAGGATGGTAGGTGTCGGGACACGGATGAGGAAATGGACATGGACTCCGATAATGAATTCGTAAAGGAATTCGAACGACATACCGAAGGTGTGCGCCATTGGCAGCATCGATAGTATTGAGTCGCCTGCCTTTGCATTGGTGGTGAGCAAATCGTGTGCGCATACCATGTTACCGATGAGTGAACGGTAGGGTATCATCACGCCCTTGGGATTGTTGGTAGTTCCGCTTGTATAGTTGATTACTGCAAGCTCCTCGGGTTTGTCCTGATGGTATTTGATGTCGTTTGCGCTGAAGCTGTCGGGATACTGTGTACAGAACAGGCGGTTGAGATTCGCAACGGCTTTTTCCAGTTTCCTGTTAGTGCATGAAAGCAGGGCATAGTCGTTGATCTGTATAATTCCGTCAAGTGCGGGCATCTGTCCGGCATCCAGCTTTTTCCATATCTTCTCGCTGACAAACAGTAACTTGGCATCACTGTGGTTTACCAACTGCTGTATCTGCTCGGAATGGAAATCGTTGAGTATGGGAACGGCAACGGCTCCGTATGTGAGTGTAGCAAGGAAACATACGCCCCAACGGCTCATGTTGTTGCCGCAAAGGGCTATCATGTCACCCTTCTTGATACCTGTTTCGCGGAACAGGATATGCAACCTGGCAATTTCCTCGGCAACATCACTGTATTGTAAAGTGAAATTGTCGTAATCAGAAAGAGAAGACATACGCCAATGATTACGTATACTCTCTTCAAGATTTATGTTGAAGGATGTCTCGTTAATCATAAATCCCAGTTTTCTAAATTATTGTAATGGCGGTATTTGTCTCTAGACCTCGGCATCCTTGTACAGGAATCGCTTGATGCTCTTCTTTGGGGTCTTTTCGAACTCGTGCTCCATGATACGTATGCCGGCAAGCTGCTCGTATGCAGGTATCTGCAGGTTCAGGTCCTTGCGGTTCTGTTCCATGATGGCCTTCAGTTCGTTCATTCCCAAGTTAAGCTTCTTTGCCTGCTCCATGTCGGGATATACAAGACCGTACATTTTTTCGCCCTTCTGGATTACAACGCACTCCTGAACCATTGGCAGGCTTGAGAGTTTGTCCTCAATCTCCTCGGGGTAGATGTTCTGTCCGTTTGCACCAAGCAGCATGTTCTTGCTGCGTCCCTTGATGAAGACATTGCCCTCGGCATCGATGATACCCAGGTCGCCGGTATGATACCAGCCGTCAACCAAAGTCTCGGCAGTGGCTTCGGGGTTCTTGTAGTACCCAAGCATCACGTTCATGCCTCGTGCCAGAATCTCGCCAGGGATGTTCTCGGGATCGGGGCTGTCTATCTTCAGTTCCATTCTGGGTGCGGCCTTTCCGCAGCTGCCCTGCTTGAACTTCGTCCAGTCCTCGTATGCCAGAATCGGGGCACATTCGGTTGCTCCATAGCCAATGGTGTAGTTGAAGCCTACGTCCTTGAGCAGTGCCTCGATTTCCTGGTTAAGTGCAGCACCTCCGATAACAACCTGGTAATACCTGCCTCCGAATGCCTGCTTCATGCTCTCGCATATCTTCTTCTTGATCTGGTCACCGATAACTGGCAGATTCATAAGAATACGTACCTTGGGATCCTTGATTTTCGGAAGGACTGCCTTGCGTACTATCTTCTCGATAATCAGAGGTACGCAAATCAGGATACACGGTTTGATGTCAGCCAAAGCCTTCATCAGAATTACGGGACTTGGCATCTTGGTCAGGAAGTTGATGTGTATGCCGCGTGTGAACTCGAACATGAACTCGAACGCCATTCCGTACATGTGTGCCATTGGCAGCATGGACAGGACGGAGTCACCAGGCAGGAGCTTGTCGCCCATTACGTCATAGGCAAACTGTGTGTTGCTCCACAAGGCACGGTAGGGTATCATGACGCCCTTGGAGTTGCTTGTCGTTCCGCTTGTATAGTTGATTACTGCCAGTTCCTCGGGTTCGTCATGATGATAGCTGATATTGTCGGGACGGAAGCTGTCGGGGTATTTCTCTCCGAACAGAAGGTTAAGCTTATCGCGTGTCTCCTGTAGCTTCGGGTCGCGTGTGAACAGGACTTTGTAATCCTCGTTGCTGATTATGCCTGTAAGTGTATCTGGCATTTTCAGCTCGCTGATCTTCTTCCATACCTGCGGACCTACGAACAGCATCTTGGATTCGGAATGGTCAAGTATCTGTATGACCTGCTCGGGGTGGAATTCGTGCAGAATCGGCACCGCAACAGCACCGTATGTAAGTGTGGCAAAGAAGGCTACACCCCAGCGGCTCTGGTTACGTCCGCAAAGGGCGATCTTGTCTCCCTTTTTGATACCTGCTGCCTCGAACATAATATGAAGCTTCTCGATGATACGTGCCACATCCTTGTACTGGTAGGTGAATTCGCCATAGTCGCTCATCGAATTCTTGGTCCAGTTGTTGCGGATGGTGTCTGCGAACGCCTGATTCAAACTTTGTGGTAACTGCATGATATTGCTTGTTTTTTATATTATTGTTTTAGCGCAAAGGTACAAAAAATCTGCACATTTACATCGGATTTGTGCAAGAAAATAGCATTTCTTGCATACTTGGTGTCAATCAGTAGACTCTTTCACCGAATATTTTGCTGCCAATGCGTACAAGATTGCTTCCTTCGCGTACAGCCAGAAGATAGTCACCGCTCATTCCCCACGAGCGTATCCGGAAGTTGTTTCCGAAATTTTCCGCACAGTATCTGCTGAATTCATTTGCTGTCCTGAAATCCGACAGGATACGCTCTTCGTCATCCGTATTGGAGGCCATGCACATGATACCCTGTATGTCGATTCCGTTCATCTCACGCCATTCGCCGTTTTGCAGGTATTCCCTTAATTCGTCTACCGAAAAACCGAATTTGGTTTCCTCCATTGCGACATGAAGCTGCAGGAGACATGGAATCCTTCTTGCGCATTTGATTCCCTGCCTGTTGATTTCCGCCAGGAGCTTAGGCGTGTCGACGGAATGTATCAAGCTGATGAAAGGTGCTATATACTTGACCTTGTTCGTCTGCAGGTGACCGATGAAGTGCCATTCGATATCCTTTGGCAGGACTTCGTATTTCTTCATAAGCTCCTGCACATGGCTCTCTCCGAAGACACGCTGGCCGCCGTCATAGGCCTCACTTATCATCTCTGCGGGATGATACTTGCTGACGGCACACAACACGACACCGTCGGGAAGTTCTGCCTTTATGGCGTTTATGTTGTCGCTTATCATTTTGTCTTATGACGGAAAATGTCCAGTATCCTGGTTTCTGTTATATTGCCGACACGATAGTCTCCCATAGTGTCTGCCATGTTCCTTGTCAGGGTGTCGAGGGCGCTTTTTACGTCAACAGCCAGAACCAGGTAGTTGACATTCTGCAACTTCTCCTTTTCCGTTTTCTCGTCAATGGTGACAAAGCTTACGCGGATGCGGAAATACCTGTCGCTGGCGGCATCCTCGCTGGTGAATATCTCGGCGTATTTTGCACGCTTCATGGTGTCGACCATGAATTCGCCGCTGATATAGGGATTCAACTCTTCAATGACTGAGTTTTCCGCCTCGGAGAAACTCAATCCCTCGACAAGGTACAGCTCGGTTGTCTGCTTGATTGAACCGTCGCCCTGGGGCTTGTCATAGCGTACCTTACATTCAAACCATTCATTCATATCTGTAATATATTTTAATTGTTATTTCATGAAATATGCTCTTTGTCTCTTCTTTCTTTCCGGATCATGTTCGCAGAAGACTTTTTCCAGTGTATATGGGTGGTATCCTGTTGCATATATCGTCGTAGCAACGGTCATTGGGGTGGGCGTGAAGTCTTGAACCTGATCCGTCTGCAGCCCCAGCGACCTTGTTTCGCGTCTGAGCGCAGCCATGTCCGATTCCCTGCATCCGGGGTGTGATGAAATGAAATACGGAATTATCTGCTGCCGTTTGCCTGCCTTGCGGCAGATGGAGTCAAATATGCTCTTGAACTTGTGAAACTGCATGAACGTGGGCTTGCGCATTATCTTCAGTACATGGTCTTCGGTATGCTCGGGAGCAACTTTCAGACGGCCGCTGACATGGTGCAGAATCAGTTGCCTGGTGTACTCACGGGCGGATGTGTTGAGCTTTTCGTCCTCCCAGTCATGCAGCAGCATGTCATATCGCACTCCGCTACCTATGTAGCAATGCCTGACCTTGGGATTTGCCGCCACACTGCGGTATATGTCCAGAAGCGGTGCATGATCGCCGTTAAGGTTAGCGCAGATTGCGGGGAATATGCATGATGGACGCTTGCATTTCTCGCATGCACGCTGATTCTTGCCGTGCATCATGTACATGTTGGCACTGGGCCCTCCCAAATCACTCAGCGTACCATGAAAATCAGGCATGGACACAATCTTGTCTATCTCACGCATGATGCTTTCCTTGCTGCGGTTCATGACAAACTTGCCCTGATGGGCACTTATCGTGCAGAAAGCACATCCGCCAAAACATCCGCGATGCATGTTAACGCTGAATTTTATCATCTCGTATGCAGGAATACGTTTCCCGTTGTACTTGGGGTGGGGCAGACGTGTGTATGGAAGGTCGAAGCTGTGGTCCATCTCCTCAGTCGTCAGGGGCGGATATGGCGGATTTACCACGACGTATCTGTCAGCTGTTTTCTGAATCAGCCGCCGTGCATGTATGCTGTTGCTCTCTTCCTCGATATGACGGAAATTCTCGGCATGCAGCCTAGGGTCTTTCAGGCAGTCCTCGTACGAATGCAGGACGATGTCATCTTCACCGGTGCCTATATTATTGTATATAGCAACTGTCTGAGGTAATGCGTCACCGTCAACTACTGCCTTGCGGAAAGCCTTGCGTGTTATCAGAGCCTCGCCTGTAACCTCGTCATAATCAAGACTTTCGTCATACGAATCCAGCATCTCGGTAAGCCTGCGGACAAGTTCTGTATTGACCTTGTCGCCCATTCCGTATGTTATCAGGTCGGCATCCGTGTCACACAGTATCGATGGTCGCAACCTGTCCTGCCAGTAGTCGTAGTGCATCAGTCGCCGCAGCGAAGCCTCGATGCCTCCGAGGACAATGGGCACGTCGGGGTACAGTTTGCGGATACATTGCGAATATACAATCGTAGGATACTCAGGACGCATGTCGTGCCTGCCGTCAGGCGAATATGCATCCTCGCTTCTGAGACGTTTTGCAGCAGTATACTTGTTGACCATCGAATCCATGCATCCGGGACTTATACCGAAGAACAAGCGAGGTCGTCCCAGTCGCTTGAAGTCCCTCAGGTCACCGTGCCAGGAAGGCTGGGGTACGATGCATACACGAAGCCCCTCTGCTTCCAGGATGCGTCCGATTACTGCAACACCGAATGAAGGATGGTCAACATAGGCATCAGCCGAGAACAGGATGACATCCGCCCTGTCCCAGCCGCGCAGTTCCATTTCCTTCCTTGTCGTCGGAAGCCAGTCAGTCAGTTTATTCATTCTTTCCGTCCTGCCAGTCAATGTACAGCAGAATCAGTTGATGCAAGGCCAATGCCTTCATGTTAGGATGGAAGATTACATCCTGTGCAAGGGAAATCAGATCAACGTCGTCGCTTGCCGATTGCATGAGTGAGCGGACATTCAACTGCAGTCGCTCCAGAATCCCGTCATCCACGATACCGTTGCTGTCCAGCAGGTCAGCGAACAGATTGTACTTCTCCAGAGTCTGGAGATTCTCCTCGGAAACAGCCATTGTGCGGCTGCCCTTCATATTACATATTATTTTGTACATAGATATTTGTATGAGGCATTTATCAAAGTCCGTCTCTGTTTGTTATCCGTAATCATTTCCAGTGGAAAACCGTACGACAATACCTTATAGTCCTTTCCACGGTATCCGACGGCTGCAGGAGATTCTGAACCGTAGCACAGCTTGATTTCTGCAGTATCTGCCGGTTTCAGTTTGTTCACACGCTTTGTCCAGTATGACTCTTCGTTAGGTTCTGAATATAGTTGAATGGAGTCACTTGTGGCAGGAAGGGGAATCATAAGTGAATCCGTGTCGATGTTTCCGTCATATGTGTATTTCAGTACATCCCTTGTAAACACCATCGACAGTGAATCCTGCATGTCCTCACCGATATATGCACCGCTTACCAGCAGGCTTCCGCCTTCGGTGGCATAGGTTTTCAGGGCCTTTTGCATGTGTACGGGTAATGTCTTGTATGTCCTGTGGCTATAGCCGTCAACTCTTTGCGCACCGCAAATAATGTCAACCATTTTGTATCCGCTCAAGGTCTTTTCCTGTACGGCATCCATAGTACACGAGGATATAGCCAGGTCCTGCGATGCATTCAATGTACTGTCGGTCATAAGCAGATCCCTTGCATGCAAGGTGGGGTAGTCAAAGGTGTTGCCGGCGACGGGCTTTCCATCCAGGTCATATATGGAAATATTCCTGTAGTATGCAACCCCTGGATCTGTGTTCATGTCAAAACCGCGTACTGAATCATTCACAAATGCCTGTGGTGCTGCCAGTCGTTCAAAGCCGTTGACAATTATGACATTGTCTGCCGTCTGATTCTCAGGAACCCTGGCGCATACCTCAGCACTTTTCATGCTGCATCCGCCGTCATTAAGCGCCGCAATACGGAACTGATACAATACGCCTGCAACTGCCTCGATACTCTCTACCGTATCACGAACGACACGACCGTTGTCCCATGCACTTGCCCCCCTGCGGGTATAGACGACATATCCCCAGGGCTTTGCGCTCTTCTCGACAGGATCCAAAACAGGACTCCATGAAATGGAAATCGTTCTTTTGCCGGCATTTGCAACAGCCTTGACGTTTTTCACTGGCAAAGGCTGCACTGTTACCTTCTTGTGTTCGTGCATCATTCCCTCGTAACGGAGCAATGCCTTGTATATCGCACGGGCCATCACGAACTTGCACACAGGGTCATGACCGGCCAGCATGTCAGCGTAGTTCTGGTGTGACAAAGTCTCAAGTATCATCGAGGGCATCTGGGGTTCACGGCTCTCGCAGTAGTTCCTGTCGTACATCTGGCGACGGGACCAGTTACCCAGCAAGTGCTGCATGTCTGCAGTAAAACCTGTCATAACCATGTCTGCCAGGTCGCGGCTTACAAGCCTGTTAAGCCCCGAGGCCAGCTTTCCGTCATAGAACTGTGTCGTATAGATACCCAATGTGCCAATGATATCCATATTGTCCCTAAGTCCTGCATCGCTGTGGGTGGCAACGCAAAGATCAAGCGGAACCTTCAGCCCTGGTACGTTTGCCACTGGAATCGTGTCGCACGGAACATATACCGAGCCTCCTGCAATATAGTTTGCCCCAAGCGAACGGGCATACAGGTCGTCTTTGTAGTCGTCGGTGCTGTTCAATGACGAATATGCAGTATATACCGAACGCGGAGCACCGTTCCACTGCATGGAGTAGCGCGAACACTCAAGGAACCTTGGCAGGCCGCTGGTGCTAACCGTGCTGTCGCCGCGGGCGATATTGCCCATACCTCCGCCCAGACGTACGGCATCTGCCGTAATGTGTCCCCGATAGTTACTGTGGTTCGTCAGCATAATGCAGTTGTCATGTCCGCTGTTGCGGCTAAAGTCGAATGTGCCAAGGTAAACCCAGGTGCCGCCACCCATCTGCTGGTTTACGCGAACGCGTGTTGTCACTCCATTGTGACGGATACTGTATACTGCATCCGGAACACTTGTAGGCAATGTCTTGTACGAGACGTACACGGCATATTCGCCGTCCTCCCTGATATCGGGTGTCCATGTGATACTTGAACGCAGTGTCTTGCTGTTCTGCGTTACAACCTTACGGCATGTGCCTTCCTCAAAAGGATTCTGACCTTCGACGTAAACAGTTCTTACACGGCTGAATCCCTGTCCGGCAGCCTCCCATTCGTGTTTGCCGTTGATTTCGGAATATATACCGTCAGCGAAATCGCTGTCGTTGTCAACTATTATCTCACGGCTCTGAATGTCACGTTCACGAGGGCTGTATACCACAGCACCTGCATTTTCCATCATCGGCATCAGATACTGCAAGACAATTGTCTGGGTGAAAATGTCCTCGCAGGTACCGAACAGCCTTGGTCTCTGCCATTGCCATTTTTCCTTGTCCATTGAATAATACCTGCCGTGACTTGCCCACAGGCATACATGCCGTCCCTGCAAGCCGTGAGCCGGGGTGAAAGGCCTGTCCAGATTCAGTGTCCACGGGTTGCCGGTATATTTCATATTTCCCCATGTGCGCAATGTGTCATGCCTCTGCTGCAGCGAGTACGGAACAAGGAATTCGATTGGCGAACCATTGGCTTTAATCTGAAGCTTCCATTGCCTGCAGCTTACAGGCAGGTGCATCCTTACATTTGCGTAAATGCTGTCGACAAGTGCATTCGTAAACGGCTGCCCAAGGAAAACCTCGTTCATATTGATGTTGACACTCTTGGCCTTCCTGTCCAGTTTTGCTGAGACGACCTTGATTTTCTCAGAATTATTGTAAGCAGAATTGCTGTAATGCTCAAAATACGGGGTTACGGCACGCAATACTTCACGTTCCGTCTGTGCATTACTCATGCAGCACACCATCAGTATGAACCAAACAGCGACAAACCTCTTCATCTAATATTCAAACTTTTGGGGATGCCGCCCTTTGAATTCGCTGAAATATTCCTTAATCTCCATCATGTCCTTCTCGACATCTCCCGTGGGTACAAACATCTTAGTGCACTTTATCAGGCGACGTTCGTAATCCAATCCATACAGCAGTATTGGTATGTCAGCCTTCAGCGCAATGTAATAGAAACCGCGTTTCCACTCACGATTGGGTTTGCGTGTACCCTCGGGGGTAATGCACAGGCGGAATTCATCCGACTCCTTGGCCTTGTCGGCCAGTATGTCGGTACTGCCCATCTGCCTGTTTCTGTATACCGGTACGCCGCCCATTTTGCGCATCAGTATACCCAAAGGCCAGAAGAACCATTCCTTTTTCATCAGGAAATTACACTTCAGGCCTACGGCATTGGAATATAGTCGTCCGATGACAAAATCCCAGTTGCTCGTATGCGGAGCAAGAGCCAGGATGTATTTCTCAGGCATAGGCACAGTTACCTCTGTCCTGAATCCAAGCCACCGGAACAGGATCCATTGACTCAATGACATATCAGACCATTAATGTCCTCGATAATCAAATCTGTCTGGTTGGCAATGTCCTCGCGCATCTTCTTGAAGAACAGTCGGGTGCTTCCTTTTTCAACATGCGACAGCCTGTTAATCATGTCCGTCTGCATCATCAGGATATGCTCCATTACCAGGGATACGCTTTGCTCATTTACGTTTTCGTACTCCATCAGGGCAATGCACTCGGCAAACAGCTCACCTGCCAGATAATTGATTGTTTTCTTCAGTTCTCTACGTTTCATGGCGTTTTGTTAAGATTATACTGTCGAGTGCTAAATTACACATAATAATTATAATACGCAAGCGCGAGGGCATTTTTTTGGAAAGTTTACGTCAAATCACGATTCAATCTGTATTCAAAAAGTTACAATGTCAGAGAAAAATCATATATTTGCAAGAGCAAATATGCAAACTATTTAAAACATAAATAAAAACCAAATGAAGAAAAGCGCATTGCAGGTAGCACGTGCTGCCTATCAGCCCAAATTGCCAAAGGCTCTTCAGGGTCCTGTAAAGGCCGTTGAGGGTTCAGCTACTCAGTCAGTAGGTAACCAGGAAGAAATCAAGGCTCTCTTCCCCAATACCTATGGTATGCCGGTTATTGAATTTGCTGCCGCTGAAAGCGAGAATGGCCAGGCAATCAACGTAGGTATCATCCTGTCTGGTGGCCAGGCTCCCGGTGGTCACAATGTAATCACTGGCCTGTACGACGGTGTGAAGTCCCTGAACAAGAACAGCAAGCTCTATGGATTCCTGATGGGGCCCGGCGGACTTGTTGACCACAAGTATGTTGAGTTTACCGACGAGTTTATTGACGAATACCGTAATACCGGCGGTTTTGACATCATCGGTTCGGGACGTACAAAACTCGAGAAGGAAGCACAGTTCGAGTCAGGTATCCAGATTCTGCGCCAGCTTGATATCAAGGCACTGGTAATCATCGGTGGTGACGATTCCAATACCAATGCCTGTGTACTTGCTGAGTACTATGCAGCAAAGAACTACGGTGTACAGGTAATCGGTTGTCCCAAGACCATTGACGGTGACCTGAAGAACGAACAGATCGAGACCTCATTCGGTTTCGATACAGCATGTAAGACCTACTCCGAGCTTATCGGTAATATCCAGCGCGACTGTAACTCAGCACGCAAGTACTGGCACTTCATCAAGCTCATGGGTCGTTCGGCATCTCACATTGCCCTTGAGTGCGCACTGGAGACACAACCCAATGTATGTCTGATTTCTGAGGAAATTGAGCACAACAACATGTCTCTTGACGACGTTGTTACATACGTTGCAAAGGTGGTGGCTGACCGTGCAGCAGCAGGCAATAACTTCGGTACTGTCCTCATTCCCGAAGGCCTTATAGAGTTTATCCCCGCAATCGGCAAGCTCATCAAGGAACTTAACGAGGTACTCACAGATCCTGCAACAGGCGAGAGCCGCGAGTTTGATTCAAAGGACGCTCAGGTTGCATTCGTCAAGGGCAATATTGCTCCCGAGAATCTCGCTATTCTCGAGTCGCTTCCAAAGGATGTTGAGCGTCAGCTCTGCCTGGATCGCGACCCGCACGGCAATGTACAGGTATCCCTGATTGAGACAGAGAAGCTTCTCAGTGCAATGGTTGCAGCCAAGCTCGAAGCATGGAAGAAGGAAGGCAAGTACAATGGTAAGTTCGCTCCTCAGCACCACTTCTTCGGTTACGAAGGACGTTGCGCAGCACCTTCCAACTACGATGCCGACTACTGCTACAGCCTCGGTTACAATGCCAGCCGTCTTATCAGCAACGGCAAGACCGGCTATATGTCAGTCATCAAGAACACTACAGCACCTGCTGACCAGTGGATTGCAGGCGGTGTGCCCATCACTATGATGATGAACATGGAACGCCGCAACGGTGCAATGAAGCCCGTTATCCGCAAGGCACTTGTAAAGCTCGACGGAGCACCTTTCAAGTTCTTCGCAGCACATCGCGAGGAGTGGGCACAGAACACATGCTACGTATATCCCGGTCCTATTCAGTACTGGGGACCTTCTGAAGTATGTGACCAGTGCACCAAGACACTCGAACTCGAGCAGGCATAATTCACATGACACAGAAAGGACGTACTACCCGAAGGAATCCTGTCCGTCGTGGCAGGAAAAAGGGCAGTACGTCCTTTTTACATAAACTTCGCAGCATTCCCTTTTGGGGAATAATAATTGGTGGAGTAGGGGTTTTGGCAATATATTGCTACATACTCTTCCATTTCTTCGTCGACCCGTACAGCTTCCAGTGGAAAGCTATCTACGGTGAGACCAAATACCCTCAGGGATACCATATCCGTGGCATCGACATCAGTCATTACCAGCAGGAAATCGACTGGCAGAAACTGCGCAATGCCAATATGGACAAGGATCCTGTATCTTTCGTCATCATCAAGGCTACCGAAGGCAACACAATGATTGACGATTACTTCAACGACAATTTCTATCAGGCAAAGCAAAACGACTTCGTCAGGGGAGCATACCATTTCCTCACACCTGATGTGTCAGCATCCAGTCAAGCCCGCTTCTTCCTGCGACAGGTTCATCTCGAAAAGGGTGACTTGCCGCCAATCCTCGACATCGAGGACGACAAGAAGTGGAAAGTTGCAGGCAGGAGCAATCAGCAGATACAGCAGATGGCACTCGAATGGCTTAGAATTGTCGAGCATGCTTACAATACACCGCCCATACTTTATAGCAGCTACAAATTCCGTCACGACATACTTACCGACAGTGTATTCAACCGCTATCCCTTCTGGATGGCACACTATTATGTCGAGAAACCGCGTGAAGACATCAAGTGGATGTTCTGGCAACATACCGACAGCGGACATCTGCCAGGCATAAAAGGACTTGTTGACTGCAATATCTTCAACGGTAACAGGGAACAGTTGGAAGGACTCCTGATTCAGAAGGACTGAATCACGGACATTCCGTAGCTATACAATATTTATATATATAAAAAGAAACGAGAGCAATTCCGCTTCACAGCGAAACCACTCTCGTATTTTTTTTCGGTAAGAGATTATCTTACTTGACCTTAGCCACAACAGCCTTGAAAGCCTCTGGGTTGTTGACAGCCAGGTCAGCGAGAACCTTACGGTTGATCTCGATACCTGCCTTGTGCAGCAGACCCATCAGTTTGCTGTAGCTCAATCCTTCCAGACGGGCAGCAGCGTTGATACGCTGAATCCACAATGCGCGGAATGTGCGCTTCTTGTTGCGACGGTCGCGGTAAGCATAGGTCAGACCCTTCTCCCAAGTATTCTTGGCAACGGTCCAAACG
>JAFZVW010000001.1 GCA_017617635.1 Bacteroidaceae bacterium
AGCCGCTGGTGCAGGCTGTTGAACGTCGTATAGATGAGTTCCAGCAGGGTTTGCCTGCATGGCGTGGGTTTACGCTGCCGGGCGGTGCGCAGAGTGCTGCGCAGGCTCATGTATGCCGTACGGTGTGCCGTCGTGCGGAGCGTTGCATACTGGCGCTGAACGGGGAGAAGGCGGTGAGCCGGTGGATACTGAAGTACATGAACCGCCTGAGTGACCTGCTGTACGTGACGGCCTTGCGCGAAAATCATGTACAAGGCATGGAGGAGAAGCGGTGGGAGAAAGCATTTCCCTGATACATCCCCAATACATCTCCAATATATCTCCAATATATCTCCAATACATCTCTAGTTTATAGAATTAGAGATATACTGGTATGGAACTTGAGTAAACCTATACATCACGTTGACATTATGTAGTGTTTTTGTATAATTTCTCGTTTGACAGTGTATCGTTTTTAAATAATTTATTATCTTTGCACGAGAATTTAAAAGAACTGATATATGTATTGGACATTGGAACTTGCCTCAAAGCTGGAGGATGCTCCCTGGCCGGCAACCAAGGAGGAGTTGATTGACTATGCCAACCGCAGCGGTGCTCCGCTGGAAGTGATAGAGAATCTGCAGGAAATCGAGGACGAGGGTGATGTGTACGAGACTATCGAGGATCTCTGGCCGGATTATCCGAGCAAGGAGGATTTTCTGTGGGACGAGGACGAGTATTAGCCTGTAGTTTTTTCGGGGGGAATGATAAATTTTGCGGAGCTGGGCAATAATGCCGAGCTCTCGTGCGTTATAATAGGTGATGAAGAGGCTGTTATTTGTACTGATTGTGGCTCTTGCCGGGGCAGGGGCCGTGGCTCAGGACGATGTGGCCTTTACAAACTACTGGTCGTTCCAGTCTTTCTATAATCCTGCAGCGGCGGGCGTGGACAAGCAGTTGGACATAAAGGCTGCGTTCCGTATAGAAATGCTGGGTTTCGAGGACAGCGGCCGTACTTTCCTGGTGCAGGCGGATGCTCCGCTGTGGTTCCTGGCTTCTCCGCGCCATGGCGGCGGGGTGGGGTTCATGAACGACAAGATAGGCCTGTTCAGCAACAAGCGTATATGGCTGCAGTATGCCTACCACCAGCCGGTGCGCAAGGTGAACAGGCTGAGCATAGGTGTCCGTCTGGCATTCATCTCGGCCGGGTTTGACGGCGGCAAGGTGGAGACGGGCGAGTCCGGCGGGAGCAGCGACCCGGTAATACCGACGGGGAACGTGACGGGTTCGGGCTTTGACCTGGACCTGGGTCTGCGCTTCTCGCACAAGGATATATGGTATGCGGGTGTTGCGGTGACTCATGTGCTGGCTCCGACGGTGGGACTGGGTGAGGAGAAGATATACCAGATCAAGGTTCCGCGGACGGTATATGCAATGGGCGGCCATACGCTGAGGTTCAACAGGCCTGAGTTCTCGCTGAGGACGGCGGCAATGTTCCGCTCGGAGTTCAAAACGTGGCGCGGGGATATATCGGCGCGTCTGTGCTATGACGGCGAGAAGGGCAAGATGTACGGCGGTATAAACTATAGTCCCACGATAAGTGTCGGTCTGCTGTTCGGCTTTGACTTCCACGGGGTAAACCTGGGATACAGCTATGAAATGTACACGGGGGGCATTGCGGTGCAGAACGGTTCGCATGAGGTGCATCTGGGGTACAAGATGGATATGAACCTTGCAAAGAAGGGCAAGAACATGCACCAGAGTGTAAGGTGGTTGTAAAATAGAGAGAAAACATAAATACAGATAATGAGGAGAATTAAGATTTTTGTTACGTTGGTGATTTGCCTGGCAACAACGGCTGTTGTGCTGACGGGTTGCATGGGCAGGGCGTCCAATGCAATGTCCAATGGTGGTGAACTGGTTGGCGTGCGTGGTTCCGGCCAGTCCGAGGCTACGCCTTACGGCATGGTTGCGGTTAACAAGGGGAGCCTGAAGATAGGTCTTGAGGAGAACGACACGCTGTGGGGTGCTGATTTTCCGCGCCGTGACATAAGTGTGGACGGTTTCTGGATGGATCAGTACGAGGTGAGCAATGCGAAGTACCGTCAGTTTGTGAACTGGGTGCGCGACAGTATAATCCGCGAGCGTCTGGCAGACCCTGCATACGGCGGCGACGAGACGTTCAAGATAGAGGAGGACAAGAACGGTGATCCTGTTACTCCGCACCTGAACTGGAACAAGCCGATACCGAGTGCGCGCAAGGCTACCGAGGACGAGATGCGTGCAATAGAGAGTGTGTACACTACTCATCCCATTGACGGGACGCGTATGCTGGATGCGAGCCAGATGAACTTCCGTTACGAAATATATGACTATGCTGCTGCTGCGCAGCGCCGTTACAGGCTGAATCCCGAAGAGCGCGACCTGAATACGGACCATGCGGTGGATACGCGCGAGGTGATGATTTCGAAGGATACTGCGTGGGTGGAGGACGACGGCCGTATCGTGCGTCAGACGATTACCCGTCCGCTGAGCGGTCCGTGGGATTTCCTGAATACGTATATTGTAAATATATATCCGGACACTACGTGTTGGGTGAATGACTTCAAGAATGCCGACAACGAGCGTTACATGAAGCTGTACTTCTCGAACCCTGCCTATGACGACTATCCTGTGGTGGGTGTTACGTGGGAGCAGGCGAATGCTTTCTGCGCATGGCGTACTGAGTTCCTGATGCGCGGCATGGGTTCGTATGCAAAGCAGTTGCAGCGCTTCCGCCTGCCGACGGAGATAGAGTGGGAGTATGCTGCCCGTGGCAAGGAGGGCAATGCCTTCCCGTGGGAGAGCAAGGAGACGAAGAGCGACAAGGGTTGCTTCTATGCGAACTTCAAGCCCGACCGTGGAAACTATACGAAGGACGGCAGCCTGATTACGAGCCGTTGCGGTATATTCAGCGCCAATTCATCGGGTTTGTACGATATGGCCGGTAATGTGGCTGAGTGGACGAGTACGGTTTATACCGAGGCCGGCGTGGAGGCTATGAGCGACATGAATCCGGAACTGAAGTACAATGCTGCACGCGAGGATCCGTACCGCCTGAAGAAGAAGAGTGTGCGCGGCGGCAGCTGGAAGGATCCAGAGAGCATGATTCGCAGTGCATGGCGTGCATACGAATATCAGAACCAGCCTCGCTGCTTCATCGGCTTCCGCTGTGTGCGCAGCATGGTGAGCGACAATTCGCGAATGACCAAGAGAAAGTAATAATACAAGAACAGATAGAGGGCTTCAATTATGTTTATAATCAATGCAATTCAGAAATGGATGGACACGATAGCGGGTCAGACCTTTATGCAGTATGCATATAGCTGGGGTGCTGCTATCGTAATATTAGGTACTTTGTTCAAACTGACTCACCTGCCGGGTGCCAATATGATGCTGTTCATAGGTATGGGTACGGAGGTGTTCGTGTTTATCGTTGCGGGTTTCGAGCGTGTGACGGAGCGTGTTCCCGAAAACAAGTCAGCACAGCCTGCTGTAACCGTGGAGCAGCCTGTAACAACCATGGAACAACCATTTGACAACCATTTAACAACTATTGAACAACCCTGGAACAACCCTGGAACAACCATGGAACAACCGTCTGGCATTGCGGTTTCTCCCGAACTGATCGAGGCAACGGATCCTTCGTCTGTCGAGGAGGCTGTCAAGAACTATGCCGAGGAACTGACGGAACTGACCAAGGTGCTGACCCGTGTCAAGGAGCAGGCTGCACGTATGGGTGAGGACAGCGAGGAGATGGATAACCTGAACCGTACGGTTACAGGTATATCGACGGTATATGAGCTGCAGTTGCGCAGTCTGAGCAAGCAGGTGAGCACAATAGAGCAGATTGACGAGCAGACACGCAAGATGGCAGAGAACATCAATGAATTGAACAATGTTTACGCACGCATGATTCAGGCTTTGACCGTGAATATGCAGGCGGCAGCTCCTAAGGCATAATGGGAAAAATCAAGAAAAAGCAGATATCGCCGCGTCAGAAGATGATAAATCTGATGTACGTCGTGCTGATGGCCATGTTGGCGCTGAATGTCAGTAACGATGTGCTGAAGGGATTTACTCTTGTGGCTGAGAAGCTGGAGCTTTCTACAAGAAACTCGGCTGATATCAACGGCGAGATATACAAGGATTTTGCCGAGCAGTACAAGGCTAATCCTACCAAGGTGGGGGAGTGGTACGAAAAGGCGCAGAGGGTGCGTGCGATGAGTGATTCGCTGTACAACCTGGCTGATGAACTGAAGATGGCTATTGTGCGCAAGGCGGACGGTGCAAGGGCTGATGTGCACAATATCCGTAACGGTGAGGACCTGGAGGCTGCATCGCAGGTGATGCTTTCGCCGCTGGAGCCGCGCGGCAAGGAACTGTATAATGCCATTACGGTCTATCGCGGTCGTATCACAAAGATGGTAACCGACCCCAAAAAGCGCCGTCTGATCGAGACGAGCCTGGGTACGGAGGTTCCAAAGGGTGCGCGTGCCATGGGCAAGAACTGGCAGGAGTATATCTTCGAGGCTACGCCTGTTGCGGCTGCGGTGACCATGCTGACGAAGCTGCAGAACGACGTGCGCTATGCCGAGGGTGAGGTGTTGCATGAGCTGATAGGCAATATCGACATGAAGGACATTCGTGTCAACCAGGTGAATGCGTACGTGATTCCCAACAGCCGTGTAATAGTGCAGGGCGGACGCTACGAGGCGCAGATCATAATGGCTGCCGTGGATACGACCAGTACTCCATCGGTCTATGTGGGCGGTCGCGAAATCACCAATTCCAAGGGTATCTACGAGACGGTGTGCAGTAGTACGGGTGAGTTCACAATAAGCGGTTTTATCGAGATGCTAAATGGCGAGGGTCGTAAGATACGCCGTGAATTCTCGGACAAGTATACGGTGATTCCGCCTGCTGCGACACTGAGTGCCGACCTGATGAACGTATTGTATGCGGGATATGACAACCCGGTAAGTGTAAGTGTGCCTGGTGTTCCGACGAACAGGATATCGTTGTCGATGACGGGCGGCTCGCTGGTGCAGAAGGGTGACGGTCACTATATAGCGCGTCCGACGAACGTGGGCGGCGAGGCTGTATTTACGGTTATTGCCAATCATGACGGCCGCAGTCAGGAGATGGGCAAGTTTACTTACCGTGTGCGCAAACTGCCTGATCCTACGGCGTATATACCGACGGGCGACAGTCATTTCATGGGTGGCAAGATGGCCAAGAGCGCGATGATGGCTGCAAGCGGCCTGGGGGCTGCCATAGACGACGGCCTGCTGAACATTCCGTTCCAGGTGCTGGGCTTCGAGACTGTATTCTTTGACAATCTGGGAAATGCTGTTCCCGAGGTCAGTGCAGGCAGCAGCTTTACGGACCGCCAGAAGAATCTGATGCGCGGTCTGTCGCGCGGCAAGCGTTTCTTTATCACGAAGATTCGTGCACAGGGTCCTGACGGTGTGCAGCGTACGCTGAACGGGGCGATTGAGGTTATTGTAAATTAAGGATTATGAAAAGGATATTTTTGTTTTTAGCAGTAATAGCGTGCGTCGGCCTGGTGCAGGCTCAGCCGCAGAAGCGCAGGGTGACGGGCAGTAATGCCGCTGCCCAGAAGAAGCAGGCTCAGGCCAGTGACCGTGCATCCCTGCAGTTCCCTACCAAGGATGCGATGCCCGAGGATGTGGTGTGGAAGCGCGATGTGTACCGTACGCTGGACCTGACTCAGGATGCGAATGCTCCGTTGTATTACCCGGTGGAGCCGATGGGGCGTCAGGTGAACCTGTTCACGTATCTGTTCCGCCTGATGCTGACGGGCAGGATAAATGCCTATATGTACAAGCTGGACGGCGTAGAGAACTTCGAGGACAAGAACAAACTGAAGGTCGAGGATGTGCTGACCAGATACAGTATTTACTATGAGGAGCCGAATGAGGGCAAGTATCAGGTGGATGACAGTGATATTCCCTGTTCGGAGGTTACTCGCTACTACCTGAAGGAGAGTGTGTACCTGGATCAGCGTACGGGTACGTTCCAGACAAAGGTGACCGCCTTGTGCCCTGTGCTTATGCGCGGTGCTGACGAGTGGGGCGGGGAGAGTACTCCGTATCCGATGTTCTGGCTGAACTATGACGAGGTTGCTCCGTGGCTTGCAAAGCTGCCTATGATGGCAAGCAACCTGAACAATGTCATGAACATGACTGCTGACGATTATTTCACCACAAACCGGTATAAGGGCCAGATTTACAAGACGAACAATATGCAGGGCCGTGCACTGGCTCAGTATTGCAAGACTGATTCTGCAATGAAGAAGGAGCAGAACAGGATAGAGAAGCAGATTGTGGACTTCGAGGACAGGGTCTGGGGACACATGAGCCATGAGGACAGCATCAAGGCTGCACAGGCTGACAGCATCAAGGCTGCTGAGGGCAAGGTGAAGAAGACTCGCAGCGTTTTCGCAAGTTCGCGTCGCAGCAGCGGTACGTCTGTTTCGTCAGGTTCGTCTAAGACTGCTTCCAAGTCAAAGTCCGGCGGTGGCGGCGGCAATAGTGCTCCGCGTATTTCCGTGAGGAGGCAAAGGAGGTAGGGAGAATGTTTGCCGAATGTCTGCTGCCCTTGCCGTTGCAGGGCACATTCACATATCATATACCAGCCCATCTGGAAGACAGTGTCCAGGTGGGTTGTCGCGTGAATGTACCTTTCGGCAAAGGCAAGCAGTATGCGGCGCTGGTTGTGGGTGTCTCGCAGCAGCTGGCCAATCATACCGTTGCGGATGCTGGCGGCAGGCGTGTCGAGGTAAAGGATGTCCTGTCGGTACCGGATGACCGTCCCATGCTCCTGCCGCAGCAGCTGAAACTGTGGAAATGGGTGGCTGACTACTATATGTGTACGCTGGGCGAGGTGTACAAGGCTGCCATCCCGTCGGGACTGAAGGAGAAGGACGGTGTTGTGCGCTATCATCCCAAGACCGTTACTTGCATAAGGCTGGCCAATGCCTATTTTGATGCAACCAGGCTGAATGTGGCCATGGGGGTATTGCGTGTTGCTCCCAAGCAGCAGCAGCTGATGATCTGCTATGTGGAACTGGCAGGTGTGAATGCGGCGCTTGTGGTGAACAATCCAGGTGTGCTGAAGGAGATAACACGTGAGGAGCTGATGAGGGCTGCGGGCTGTTCGCCTGCGATACTGAAGGCTGTCGTTGACCGTGGCCTGCTGGAACAGTATACGGTGCAGGTGAGCAGGATTGCGTCTGCCGTGGAGTGTGCTGAGGACGAGGTTGCGCAGCCTGTATTGCCGGCGTTGAGCGATGCACAGGACGAGGCTTATTCTTCGATTGTGCGCAACTGGCAGGACAGGGATGTGTGTCTTTTGCACGGTGTGACCTCGAGCGGCAAGACTGAGATATACATACATCTGATTCAGAAGGCTCTGGACGAGGGCAGGCAGGTTCTGTACCTGTTGCCTGAGATTGTGCTGACGAGCCAGTTGACGCAGCGTCTGCGCCGTGTGTTCGGCAACCGTCTGGGGGTGTACCACAGCAAGTATACCGATGCCGAGCGCGTGGAGGTGTATCAGAAGCAGGTGAGCAGTAATCCGTATGACATAATCGTGGGAGTGCGCAGCAGTGTCTTGCTGCCGTTCCAGCGTCTGGGACTGGTGATTGTGGATGAGGAACATGAGAACAGTTTCAAGCAGACGGAGCCTGCTCCGCGCTATCATGCGCGTAATGTTGCGCTGGTTTTGGCGCGTATGGCAGGGGCGAAGACTCTGCTTGGTACGGCGACTCCTTCGCTGGAGAGCTATTACAATGCCCAGTCGGGCAAGTATGGACTG
>JAFZVW010000035.1 GCA_017617635.1 Bacteroidaceae bacterium
AAATCCTTGTGTCCCCGGTTCGATTCCTGGTGGCACCACGAAGTGGTGGTTGAGATGCATAGATTTGCGCTTCGGTGTGATTTATGCATCTTTTTTATGCATATATGCAGATAGTTTTTCTCTTTAATTATATAATGTGTAATTTTTTTTGTAACTTTACGCCCGATTTGCATAAATAGTCATTATGGAGAGACAGGACAAGGGAGCAAGACTACAAGTTATCCGCATGATAATTGCGAATTCGTCTATTGAAAATCAGGAAGAATTGTCTGTAGAGATGTTCAAGGCTGGTTTTCAGACCACACAGACAATGTTAAGCCGTGACTTGAAGCAGCTCAGAATATCCAAGGTCCGTACGCGCTCAGGACGCAGCGTCTATGCCCTGCCAGGTTCTGCTCAGGTAAACCAGGCCGAGACACGCGAGGAATTCAATGCGACAAAATGGAGAGTAGAGTTCAGTGGTAATATTGCAGTTGTACATACTCCGCCAGGACATGCCTCCCTTGCAGCCTATAATATAGACATGGCAGTAATACCGGAAATTCTCGGTACAGTAGCAGGAGATGATACCATTATTATAATTCTGGCAGAAGATGCCATCCGTGAACATGTCGTCCAATCCCTGCAGAAAATATTACCTAAATTAAAGCACAGGCAATGAAAGAGGTTAAGGAAAATAATACCGTTAATCAGGCAGACCCCGGTAAGAATCCAGAAGGCATTCGCATAGTTGTGGCAGATTCCAGTCACGAGAAATATGTGGATGAGATTTTAGAGACAATACGTGTTGCTGCACGCAAACGCGGAACAGGTATTGCAGAACGCACCCATGATTACCTTTCTACCAAGATGAAGGAATCCAAGGCTGTCCTTGCGTTGGACGGTGACCGCTTTGCAGGTTTCAGCTACATCGAGACATGGGGCAACCGCCATTACGTAACCACATCCGGCCTGATAGTACATCCCGACTATCAGGGGCAGGGCATTGCCAAGCGCATCAAGGACTATACATTCACACTTGCCCGTGTACGCTGGCCTCATGCCAAGATATTCAGTCTGACCAGCGGTGATGCTGTGATGAAGATGAATACCGCACTCGGTTATGTGCCTGTCAGTTTTAACCAGCTCACTGATGACGAGAGTTTCTGGCGTGGTTGTCAGGGATGCATCAATCACGATATCCTTGAATTGAAGCAAAGAAAATTCTGCGTCTGTACAGGTATGCTGTGGGATCCTGAAAAACATCACGGAGAGCCAACCAGCCTTGAGGTAATCAAGGATGTAATGCGAACATTGGTATTAAGGGGAATAGAATAACAGGAAATTAAAAATGAAATCGATATATGTCAGAAAAGAAGAAGGTGGTTGTCGCATTTAGCGGCGGTTTGGATACAAGCTATACAGTAATGTATCTGGCAAAGGAGAAAGGTTATGAGGTATATGCTGCATGTGCCAATACTGGAGGTTTCAGTGCCGAGCAGCTAAAAGCCAATGAAGAGAATGCCTACAAGTTGGGAGCAACCAAGTATGTTACTCTAGATGTTACCAGGGAATACTACGAGAAGTCCCTGAAGTACATGATTTACGGGAATGTACTCCGCAACAACTGCTATCCTGTTTCTGTCAGTTCCGAGCGTATCTTCCAGGCGCTTGCCATTGCCCGTTATGCAAACGAGATAGGTGCAAGTGCAATTGCACACGGATCAACAGGAGCAGGTAACGACCAGATCCGTTTTGATATGACCTTCCTGGTAATGTGCCCAGGTGTAGAGATTATCACATTGACGCGTGACGGAAATCTCAGCCGTCAGGAGGAAGTCGACTATCTGAATTCAAACGGCTACTATGCAGATTTCACAAAACTGAAATACAGCTATAATGTAGGTCTCTGGGGTACCAGTATCTGCGGAGGCGAGATTCTCGACTCCAAGCAAGGACTGCCAGAGAGTGCATACCTCAAGCATCCGACAAAGCAAGGGCCTGAAACACTGAAGCTTGGCTTTGAGAAAGGTGAACTCGTCTCAGTCAACGGCAAGGAATACGAAGACAGGATTGCCGCCATCCAGGCTGTCGAGGAGATAGGCGCTGCCTATGGCATAGGCCGTGACTGTCATGTAGGTGACACAATAATAGGCATCAAGGGCCGGGTAGGCTTCGAGGCTGCAGCTCCGATGCTCATCATCGGTGCACACCGCTTCCTTGAGAAATACACACTCAGCAAATGGCAGCAGTACTGGAAGGATCAGGTTGCCAACTGGTATGGTATGTTCCTGCACGAGAGCCAGTATCTTGAACCTGTCATGCCCGATATCGAGGCAATGCTTGCAAGCAGTCAGCGTAATGTCACAGGTGTTGTTGAACTCGAGTTGCGCCCGCTGATGTTCCAGACTGTCGGCGTAGATTCACCAAACGACCTTGTCAAGAACAAGCTCGGTGAATATGGCGAGACTGCCAAGGCATGGTCCAGCGAAGACGCCAAAGGATTTATCAAGGTTTCGTCAACAGCACTTCGTGCATACTATTTGGCACATCCGGATGAAAAACGTTAGGGTAGGAGTCCTGGGTGCGGCAGGCTATACGGGAGGTGAGTTGATTCGTCTCCTCTTGAACCATCCCCAGGCAGAGATAGTTTTTGCTAATTCTGAAAGCAATGCAGGTAATCCTGTGAGTGATGTACATGAAGGGCTTATCGGTGAAACGGGCTTGAAGTTTACTGACGAGATGCCTTTTGATAAGGTGGATGTGGTATTCTTTTGCTTCGGACATGGCAAGAGTGTGCAATTTCTTAAGGAACACAGCATCCCTGCAAACGTGAAGATTATCGACTTGGCTCAGGATTTCCGTATCAAGGGTGATCACGACTATATCTATGGTCTCCCTGAGACACATCGTGAGCAGACTCGTACCGCTCAGCATTTGGCTAATCCCGGTTGTTTCGCTACTTGTATTCAGTTGGCAATGCTGCCTGCATTGAAGGCTGGAATTATAAGCGGAGATATTCATGTGAACGGTATTACCGGTAGTACTGGTGCTGGTCAGAAGCCTGGTGCTACTACTCACTTCTCATGGCGTAACGACAATATCTCTGTCTATAAGACCTTTACCCACCAGCATTTGTTGGAAATTAACCAGACGGTACAGGAACTTTGTCCGGGTTATGATGGCCGTGTGCTGTTCATTCCTCAGCGTGGCTGTTTCACACGTGGTATCTTCGTGACTGCTTATGCCAATTGTGACATGTCTCTGGAGCAGGTTCAGCAGATATATGCCGATTATTACAAGGATGCTGCCTTCACGCACTTTGTGACCAAGAGCCCTGATATGAAGCAGGTGGTGAATACCAACAAGGCTGTGGTGTATGTGGAGAAGTTTGAAGACCAGTTGTTGATGATCTCTTGCATCGACAATCTGCTGAAGGGTGCCGTAGGTCAGGCTGTTCAGAATATGAACCTCATGTTTAATATAGACGAGAATGCAGGACTCAATCTAAAAGCAAGCGCATTCTAATCGAAATTGTAAATGTAAATCTGTAAATTGTGAAATTATTCGACGTTTATCCGCTGTTCGACATAGAAATTGACAAGGGAGAAGGATGTCACGTTTGGGACAGTAACGGGCAGGAGTATCTTGACCTCTATGGTGGTCACGCCGTAATATCCATAGGTCATGCACATACGCACTATGTGGATGCAATATCCACACAGGTTGCAAAGCTCGGATTCTATAGTAATTCGGTGCAGAATCCCATACAGAAAGAACTTGCAAACCGTCTTGGCAAGGCCTGTGGCTATGAAGACTACCAGCTGTTCCTAATCAATTCTGGTGCCGAGGCCAACGAAAATGCTCTAAAACTTGCATCATTCTATAATGGGCGTACACGTATCCTCTCACAGGAAAAGGCATTCCATGGACGCACATCCCTAGCGGTCGAGGCAACCGCTAATCCAAAGATAATTGCTCCGGTCAATTCCAACGGACACGTAACATATCTTCCACTCAACGATATTGAAGCATGGAAGAAGGAAATAGAGAAGGACGATGTCTGTGCATGTATTATCGAGTGCATACAGGGTGTTGGTGGCATCCGTATGGTTAGCGCTGAATTCCTGCAGGCTTTGCGCGAACTATGCGACAGGCATAATACCGTACTGATTTGCGACGAGATTCAGTGCGGTTATGGCCGTAGCGGTAAGTTCTTTGCACATCAATGGCTCGGTGTCAGGCCGGACATGATAACAGTTGCCAAGGGAATATGTAACGGCTTCCCTATGGGCGCAGTACTGATTTCTCCTAAGTTCCACCCGGTATACGGCCAGTTGGGAACAACATTCGGAGGCAATCATCTTGCTTGTGCCGGCGCGTTGGCGGTACTTGATGTTATAGAGGCCGAAGGACTCATAGGTAATGCATACACCATTGGCGAGTATCTGTTAGCAGGACTCCGTAGACTTCAGGCCGAAAATTCACATATCACAGATGTCCGTGGCCGTGGACTTATGATAGGCATCGAACTCGACATTCCATACAAGGAGCCGCGCTTGCGCCTCATTAAGGAGGAACATATCTTTACAGGATGTTCTGGCACCAATGTCATCCGCCTTCTCCCACCACTATGTATAACACGTGATGACGCCGACCGTTTCATCGCATCATTCAAAAAAGTACTATCATGAAAATAGCAGTAATCGGTTGTGGAAATATGGGAGGTGCGCTGGTCAGGGGATGGTGCGCATCAGGAATTGCCGAGGACATCACCATAACAGCCAAAACCCAGGACACTCTGGATTCCTATCAGACCTTGTATCCCGAGCTGAATGTTACTTTGTCCAACGCAGACGCCGTTAGCCGTTCGCATTATGTGATTATTGCAGTTAAGCCATGGCTGGTAAGCCAGGTTATCAGCGAGATGGAGGCTGAATTGGAGGGCAAGGTTGTAATATCCGTTGCGGCAAATGTACGCCATAAACGGATTGATTACTATGCAATGCCCAATATTGCTGCCGAGTATTCCCAAAGCATGACATTTATATCTCCTGCAGACGAGCAAGGAACTGTCGAAGACGCAGTCCTGGAGCTTTTCAGCGTAGTAGGCCAGGTAATGCCTGTATCCGAATCACAACTCACAGCAGGAATGATGATGTCCGGCTGTGGTATAGCCTATGTCATGCGTATGATTCGTGCTATGATGTGCGGTGGAGTGGAAATGGGTTTCAGCCCATCACAGGCTCAGGAGATAGCCCGGCAGACCATGCAGGGTGCCGTTACCCTTTTACAGGAGTCGGGCATGCATCCCGATGTTGCGATAGACAAGGTTACTACACCAGGCGGAGTAACCATCAAGGGACTCAATGAACTGGACCATTCCGGTTTCAATTCAGCAATTATACGATGCCTCAAGGCCGGATTAAAATAAGCAGACAGTGAAAAGGATAACAGTCAAGGTCGGCAGTGCGGTCCTCACACGCAAGGACGGGACATTGGACGTAACACGCCTGTCGTCAATCGTTGACCAGATAGCAGTGTTGCGTAAGAACGGATACGAGGTAATACTCGTTTCCAGCGGAGCCGTGGCATCAGGCCGTGGGGAATTGCATCTTGGCAATACACAGGAACTGGACTCTGTCGGACAGCGTCAGCTTTTCAGCGCAGTAGGTCAGGCTAAGCTGATAAACCGTTACTACGATTTCTTCAGCGAGCACCATTTGCACGTAGGTCAGGTTCTTACACAAAAGTCAGACTTTGATAGCGAGGAACACCGCCTCAACATGCAAACCTGCATGAATGTCATGCTTGAGAACGGCGTTATTCCCATAGTAAACGAGAATGATACAGTGTCCATTGCCGAGCTGATGTTTACCGACAATGACGAGCTCTCAGGACTGATAGCCCGTATGATGAATGTCGACACCCTCATTATTCTCAGCAATATTGACGGTCTGTATGACGGCAATCCCGAAACCCCCGGCACCACTCTTATACACAAGGTCCTTCCGGGGAATCAAGTGGACAGGTATATACAGACGGAAAAATCAGTGGTCGGTCGTGGCGGAATGCAAAGCAAATGTGCTACAGCCATGGCTGTGGCATCATCAGGCATTGATGTCTATCTTGCCCGCGGAACACGGGAGAATGTACTCACAGATCTACTCTTGTCAGGTGCAAATGTTCCGCATACACACTTCGTAAGACGATAAATACATGGAATTAGACAGCGCAAAGATAAAATCAGCATCACGCCGGCTCTCACGCCTCAGTGCCGGGGATATTGACAGTATACTTGCTGAGATGGCAGATGCAATGGAAGCATCAATACCAGCCATTATGTCAGCCAACGAAACTGACCTTTCACGCATGGATCCTGACAACCCCAAATATGACAGGCTGCAACTCACACCAGAGCGTATCAAGTCCATTGCAGCCGATTGCCGCAATGTCAGCCGGCTTCCATCACCCCTTGGCCGGGAATTGATGCACAGGACAATGCCCAATGGACTTGACATAACACGTGTCAGCGTTCCGTTCGGAGTTATAGGCGTAATTTACGAGGCACGCCCCAACGTTACAATGGATGTCACATCCCTTTGCCTCAAGGCCGGCAGTGCTGTCGTGCTTAAGGGTGGCAAGGACGCAGACGTGACCAATCGGGCAATAGCCCAGGTCATACATTCCGTCCTGCATAACCATGGGTTGAGCGAAGATACAGTGACTCTGCTTCCGGCTACACGCGAGGCTACTGCACAGCTGCTCGGAGCCAGAGGCCTTGTGGACCTGCTTATTCCACGCGGTTCGGCCGACCTTATAAACTATGTACGCCAAAATGCGACGGTTCCTGTCATCGAAACAGGTGCCGGTGTCGTTCATTGCTATATAGACCAGGACGCAGACCTGCAGATGGCTGCGCGTATTGTCCAGAATGCCAAGTGCCGGCGTGTCAGTGTATGCAATGCACTGGACTGCCTATTGGTCCATCGCTCGCTCGAACCTCGTTTGGATCAGATACTATCCCCGATTCGGGAGCGTGTAGGCATTCATTACGGAGACTATGGCCGCGAGTGGCTTTCGTACGATATGTCGGTAAAAATTGTTGATTCCATCGACGAAGCCATACAGCATATCAATACATACGGCAGTGGGCACAGCGAGTCAATCGTTACAGATAATCAGGATGCGGCAGCCAGATTCCTGCGTGAAGTAGACGCCGCATGCGTCTATCACAACGCACCGACCAGTTTTACGGACGGAGCACAGTTTGGTTTGGGTTCGGAAATAGGAATAAGTACACAGAAACTGCATGCACGCGGTCCTATGGCACTTCAGGAGATAACAACGTACAAGTGGATAATAAAAGGCGCAGGTCAAATCAGATGTTAGAGAAATTCGTTCCCCAGACACAGTTCTCTGATTACGAGGACTTCATGCATAATTTTAGGGTCAACGTACCTGAGGATTTCAATTTTGCATACGATGTCGTAGACGCTTGGGCAGAGACAGAGCCTGAACGCGAAGCAATCTTATGGACCAACGAGCGTGGTGACGTACGCCACTTCAACTATGCCGAGCTGAAAAGGTATTCAGATTCAGCAGCAAGTTATCTGCTGTCATTGGGAATCAGGCGCGGAGACTGTGTCATGATCATTCTCAAGCGCCGCATAGAATGGTGGATAACAATGGTCGCCCTGCACAAAATCGGGGCAGTTGCTATTCCAGCAACCCATCTGCTTACCGACAAGGACATCATATACCGTTGTCACGAGGCAGACATCCGTGCGATAATCTGCGTAGGGGATATGAATGTCCTTCGCAATGTCATCCGTGCACGTCCCTATTGCACGTCCTTGCAGCACTGCATCAGTATAGGGCCTGCAGTTCCGCAGAACTGGGAGAACTTCTGGCAGGGATGTATGCTTGCACCCAAGTTCAAAAGCCAGAAAGGCCAGAACAAGGTTACCGACAATTTCCTGATGTATTTCACATCCGGAACCAGTGGAGAGCCAAAGATGGTGATGCATGACCATTCCTATGCCCTGGCCCATATCCTTACCGCCAAATACTGGCACAACGTCCATCCCGGCAGCCTGCATCTTACAGTCGCAGATACTGGATGGGGAAAGGCCGTGTGGGGTAAGTTCTATGGCCAGATGATATGTGGCGCTACCATATTCGTATACGACTTTGAAGGCCGATTCGAAGCAGACAAGATGCTTGCGGCCATATCCGGTTTCCATGTTACTTCGTTCTGCGCACCACCAACCGTATATCGCTTCATGATACGCGAAGACCTCTCCAAGTACGATCTCTCGTCACTCGAATACTGCACGACAGCAGGCGAGGCACTCAATCCCAATGTATTCCAGGAGTGGAAGGATAAAACTGGAATCATGATATACGAGGCTTACGGACAGACCGAGACGACACTTGTCCTGGGATCTTATCCTTTTGTCGAACCGCGTGCAGGAAGCATGGGCCTCCCCAATCCCCAGTTCCATGTCGATGTGTTGGATTCAAATGGTAACAGTTGCCCTACGGGAGAGCACGGACAACTTGTTATCCGTGTCGACGATCAGAAACCACTAGGTCTGTTCAAGGAATACTATTGTCATCCGGAGATGGGCCAGTCGGCAATCCGTAACGGATGGTATTATACCAACGATGTAGTCTGGCGTGACGAGCAGGGATATTACTGGTTTGTGTGCCGGGCGGACGATGTAATCAAGTCCAGCGGTTACAGAATCGGTCCCTTCGAGGTGGAAAGCGCCCTTATGACGCATCCTGCCGTGGTCGAGTGTGCTATTACCAGTGTGCCTGACGATGTACGCGGCATGGTAGTCAAGGCCACGATAGTCCTTTCTGCCGAGTATATCGGAATGGAAGGTCCTGATCTTGTTGCAGAGCTTCAGAACCATGTCAAGCAGGAAACGGCACCATACAAATATCCCCGTATAATCGAATTCGTGGACGAATTGCCCAAGACAATATCAGGTAAGATCCGCAGGGTAGAAATCAGGGAGAAGGACTCACAGAAGTGTAGTGAAAAGTGAAGAGTGAAAAACGAAAAGTGAAAAGCAAAAGATGAAAAGTTTTCTTAACGTACAGGATTTAGGTGACCTTAGGCAGGCACTTGCCGAGGCCCAGGAAATAAAGCAAGACCGTTTCAAATACGTTGAAATGGGTAAAAACAAGACAGCACTGCTCGTTTTCTTCAACAACAGCCTGCGTACACGACTCTCAACCCAGAAGGCTGCCCTTAACTTAGGGATGAACGTCATTGTCCTTGATGTCAATGCGGGAGCCTGGAAGTTGGAGACTGAACACGGAGTCATTATGGACGGTGACAAGAGCGAGCATCTCCTCGAGGCCATTCCTGTCATGGCAAGCTATTGTGACGTAATAGGTATCCGTTCATTTGCAGGACTTACAGACCGCGATTACGATTATTCCGAAACCGTATACAATCAGTTTGTCAAATACAGCGGCAAACCGGTCTTTGCAATGGAAACGGCCACGGTCCATCCCCTGCAGGCCTTTGCAGATTTGATAACGATAGAGGAGAATTGGAAAAACTCTCAACAAAGACCTAAAGTCGTATTAACTTGGGCTCCTCATCCCAAGTCTTTGCCACAGGCTGTTCCCAACAGCTTTGCCGAGTGGATGAATGCTGCCGATGTGGACTTCGTGATTACACATCCAGAGGGCTATGAACTTGATCCCAGGTTTGTAGGTAATGTCCGTGTGGAGTATAATCAGACGAAAGCCTTCGAGGGTGCCGACTTCATATACGCCAAGAACTGGTCATGCCCTGGTGTAACATGTCCCGACAAGTACGGACATATTCTGCAGGACTATCACACAATGATGGACTGGACAGTATCGGCACGCCAGATGGCAGTGACCAATAACGGACATTTCATGCACTGTCTGCCGGTACGGCGCGGCATGATTGTAACAGACGAGGTTATCGAAGGACCTGATAGCCTGGTAATCCCCGAGGCAGCCAACCGCGAAATCTCGGCAACAGTCGTACTCAAGCGTATTTTACAGAGCCTGTAGAGGAAGAACCGTCTTCCCGCAAATACGGGATAACTACAGACAGAAACGTATTCCCCACAGGAAGTGATTACTTTCCTCGTGGGGCATTGTATGTTGTGTGAAAGGACGGTAATCCAGCGGCATTGACCATCCCTGGCGGTCACATAAGCCAAACCACGGCTCTATGCAGACGTATGGACACAGCATGTCAGCCATCTGCCATACCAGACATACAGGAGCGTCAAAATAAACCTGAGCCAGTGGTGTCTCCCCGTCAGCCCTGTACAGGTCCATGCCGTAAAACTGTCCGCCGTCGAATATCAGTGCCTCATTTCTGAACGTGTCAACGCAAACGGGAATCAGACCATCCTCATTCATTTGAACATGATAGCGCTCGGGACTCCAGCACCCCTGCTCTCCGGCACGCACTACACTCACACTGCTGACAGGGCGTGATGCAGTCAGGTTGGTCGGAGCTATATATCCTATGATGCGGCTTGCATCGTCCCCCTCCACCGTGTCAAAGTCAGGCAGTGCCAGGGCAGGATGTCCGCCTATCTGGTAATGCATTGTCTCGTCTCCCAGGTTACGGACCTCAGCCTCACATTCCAGTTGTTCTCCACGCAAGGTATATGTCAGTGTCAGTTGCCATTTAAAAGGAAAACAAGCCGCAGTATCGTCATTGCCGCTTACAGTAAAGGATACCTCACTGACTTCGTCGCTCTCTATCACAGGCGAATCCTTGTCAATCTCAAACTCCATTCCCCTGACAAAACCGTGCTTCGGCATACTGTATTCCTTGCCGTTCAGCGTGTATTTGCCATTCCACAATCCGCCACAGGCAGGGAACAGGATAGGGGAGTGTCCCTTCCAGAATGCAGGGTCACCGTTCCACCACAGCTCACGTCCGTTCCTGTCCTTTACGCTGACAACCTCAGCGCCCAGCGAATTGACCGTCACTGTCAGGTTCTCGTTTTTCAATGTGTAAGTCATGTTGATATGCGGTTAAAGTTATCCAACACCATTTCTTCGCCATTCCAACAGGCATAGGTGCATTGCCGGAAACTGTCCCCCAGAATCACCATGCGGCAACTGCGTGACATAATCAGGTCAAACTCCACATGACGGTGCCCGAAGACATAGCAGTTGATATCAGGATGTTCCCTGTAATGTTCCTTGGCAAAGCACACCAGAGGGTCAGTCGCCGGATCGATATTCTCTATATACCCCTCGTGCTTCTTGCGGCTGTAATATGCCCAGCGCATTCCCAGCTCCGCACCCCAGTTGGCAGGAAATACATTGCTGAACAGCCACTGGCATGTCCGGTTATGGAAAATCAGTCGGATTAACCGGAAACTCCTGCTCTTTTCGCCTAATCCGTCACCATGTGCAAGAAAGAAACGTGACGTCTTGTCTCCAACCTTCAGGTCTACGGTTTCCGGGCCGTGGTGAATCTTCACTCCGCACTCTTGCTCCAAGTATCCGAATGTCCATATATCATGGTTGCCCGTAAACAGGTGAACCTCAACACCGTTGTCAGTCAGTTCGGCCAGCTTGCCCAGGAACCTGACCATCCCCTTGGGAACCAGATGACGGTATTCAAACCAGAAATCAAACATATCTCCCAGCATATACACCGCCTGGGCATCGTCCTTGATGCTGTCAAGGAATGCACACAGTCTTTTTTCTCTCGCACCGATATTTGCAATGGCCCTCGAGCCCAGGTGCGCGTCACTCAGGAAATATATCTTCTTCATCTCATTTACATGAAGCCCAGCTCCATTCTTGCCTCTTCCGTCATCATGTCCTTGGTCCATTCAGGCTCGAAGACAAGATTGACATCCACGCGCTTCAGACCTTCGATTGTCTCCAGTTTCTGACGCACGTCCTCAACTATGAAGTCCGCAGCAGGACAACTGGGCGCAGTCAGCGTCATATCAATATCCAGCCACGTATTGTCATCTTTCAGTTCTATACGGTATATCAGTCCCAAGTCATACACATTCACAGGTATTTCGGGATCAAAAACCGTCCTTAGCAGTTCAATCGCGCGCTCTTCAATATTCAGCTTCTCCATATCACAGTTTCCCGGATTCGTAGTAAGAATAATAGTTGTCACTTCCCAGAATCACATGGTCCAGCATGCGTATCTGCATGATATTGCATGCCTCCTGCAGTTTTCTTGTCAGCAAGTCATCAGCCTTGCTTGGCGTTGGAACGCCGCTGGGATGATTATGGCACAGGACGATACTGGTAGCCCCCGCGATAAGCGCACTGCGCAAAACCAGACGGATATCAACACTGCTCTCCGTTATTCCGCCCCGGCTTACCAGCTTGTGCCCGATGATACGGTTCTTGATGTCCAGCATCAGCATGTGGCATTCCTCATGCGGAAGATCCAGGATGTGAGTGCGGAAGTAGTCATACATGTCCTTGGCAGTTGTTACCGCCTCACGTCCCGAATGTGTCTCACGCATCAGCCGTTTGCCCAGTTCCATCGCAGCCTGTATGGTAACAGCCTTCGCAGGGCCTATACCGTTGTATTTCACCAGTTCCTCACGGCTCAGAGTGCTCAGTGCACGCAGCGAATTGCCGTTCTCGCTCAGTATGCGCCTTATCAGGTCTACACTACTCTCATTCGCTGTGCCGCTGCCAATCAGTATCGCCAGCAATTCAGCACTGCTTACAGATTCCACACCTTGGGAAATAACCCTTTCCCTCGGGCGTTCGTCTATAGACCACTCCTTTATCTTCACTCGTAGAAATTATCTTTAAACGCCTGCAGTTCCTCGTTTCTGCCACATACGCATCGCAGCCACCAGGCACGCAGAAAACCTGTGCCGTAGCCTATGAGCTGGATGAAACTGGCAGGTACCGACAGTAGCCCCACTTTCATACTACGGTTCCGCCAGCTGCTGTCTACTATTATAATCAGACTATACAGCATCAGAGGGGAAAGGGACAGCAGCATTCCGCCAAGTCCTAAGATAATACAGCATACAGGTCCTGTCGCACATCCAGCGGTCTTGTACAGAGACACCAATCCCATGACAGCCAGCAGCAGGAATAAAACTGCAACAAGAGCCAGGACAAATGTTCCCAGCGTGAAAAACATCGGCAGCAGATGCACAAGCTTCAGACTGCCTGGATGACGCTTCATCAGGTTGATACGCGCAATACCGCTGTTGTGGACCTGCTTGAAGAACTTCTTCATATCAGTCCTGCGCTTATGCCAGACCCATGCCTCGGGGAAGAGGCGGCAGCTTGCCCCGCTCTCATATATACGTATGCTGAAGTCAATGTCCTCGCCGAATCGCATCTTCGAGAATCCGCCCAGCGTTTTCCACAAATCAGCCTTCACACCCATATTGAAGCTGCGAGGATAGAATTTCCTGTCCAGCTGTTTCCTGCCGCCACGGATGCCTCCGGTCGTAAAGAAACTAGTCATGCTGTAGCTGATTGCCTTCTGCACATCCGTAAAGCTCTCATGGGCAGCATCCGGACCGCCGAAAGCATCACACGGATTATTCGTCAGTTCGGCATCCACCGCCGCCAGATACCCCGGCGGCAGCACGCAGTCGCTGTCCAGGACAATCAGGTATTCCCCCTGGCAACGCTCCGCACCATAGTTGCGGCTCTGTCCTGGCCCGCTATTCTCCTTGGCATAATAACGCAAGGCAAGCCTGGAAGCATGCCTGTTAACAACTTCCTGGCATGGTATGGACGAACCATCCTCCACAACCACAACCTCAAAGTCGTCAAACGTCTGTACCTCCAGACTTGTCAACAGTTCGTCTACCTCGTCAGGACGGTTGTAGACTGGAACTATAACGGAATATTTCATCAAGCCTTTACGCGACCCAGATAGCTGCCGTCACGAGTGTCGATTTCGATTGTCTCGCCCTCGTTGATGAACAGCGGAACACGAACCTCGGCACCACTCTCGACCTTGGCAGGCTTCAGGGTGTTTGTAGCAGTATCACCCTTCAGGCCAGGCTCTGTCCATACAACCTGCAGGTGCACCTTGGCAGGAAGCTCGGCATACAGGATGGTCTCGGTGCTTGCATCGGTAACCACCTCGACGTTCTGACCCTCCTTCATATACTTCACACCGGTAATCTGGTCAGCCGGAATGTTGACCTGCTCGAATGTCTCGTTGTTCATGAACACGTAGTCCTCACCCTCGGCATACAGATACTGGTATGGGCGACGCTCCACGCGCACGTCTTCCAGCTTCTCACCGATGTTGAAACGCTTTTCAATCACACCGCCGTTCACTACGTCCTTCAGTGTAACGTTCATGATAGTGTTACCCTTGCCGGGCTTACGGTGCAGGAAATCGATGCAGAAGTACAACTTTCCGTCCATGCGGATGCATACACCCTTCTTGATGTCTTGAGAATTGATCATACTCGAAATTTATCTTATTATTTGTTAATGGAATTTATTATTTACCGCGTGCAAAGGTAACTATTTTTGGCAACAATCCAAGAAAAAATAACAGAAAGGTTTGGTTATATTCAAAAAAGTACGTACTTTTGCACCCCGAAACATATTGCGTGCGAAAACAAATAAAACAAGTATAAGTCATGAAAAGAACATTTCAGCCACACAACCGTCGTCGTAACAACAAGCACGGTTTCCGCCAGAGAATGACTACTGCCAATGGTCGCCGTGTATTGGCAAACCGTCGCGCAAAGGGTCGCAAGAAACTGACCGTATCTGACGAGAAACATGGCAAGTAATCAAAAAAACTGTATCAGTAAATAGAAAAGAAGTAAGGTTTCCTTGCTTCTTTTTCTTTTTTTATATACTTTTGACGTCAAATACTGTTAGCGGCAAATATGACTTTAAAGGAATTTTCGAGGAAACTGTTTGCACCATGGCTATGGGGAAATCTCACGGCAATGGCCATTGTCGTGTGCATTATAATATTCGGTGTATGGTATGGAATAGCATGGTACACACACCATGGCGAGGAAATAGAGATTCCCGATATCTGCAACATGAGTGTCGATGATGCATCATTTGCACTCGAGCACATGGGCCTTGTACCCATAGTTGCCGACAGCGGCTACAACAAGAAGATGCGCACAGGCACAATCCTCTTCCAGCAGCCACGTCCCGGAATGGTTGTAAAGTCAGGCCGAGAAGTCTACCTCACGGTCAACTCGACCTACAGCCCTACGCTTACCCTTCCCGATATCGCGGACAACTGCGATGCACGCGAGGCCGAGGTCAAGCTCGTCTCAATGGGCTTCAGGCTCGGTCCCATCGAATACGTTCCGGGCGAGAAGGACTGGGTTCTCAAGGTCAAGTGCCGCGGACGCATAGTATATAAGGGCGACAAGATACCCATCGAGGCACCCCTCGTCCTTGTCGTCGGCAACACCGACCCCGAGGAAGACGACATTGCAGACGACAGCGCAGCAGATGCACAGCATTTGGACATGATAGATTCCGAGGATTGGGAATGGTAGACGAAATCATCACTGATTTTCTTGACGACGAACTCGATGACGAGGAACTGGAATCCCAGTCACTTCCATCGGAGTTGTACGAACACCAGCGTGTTGTTGCCGACAGCGGGCAGAATCCCGTGCGCGTCGACCGTTTCCTCATGGACCACCTCAGGGACACCAGCCGCAACCGCATACAGAAGGCTGCCGTGGCAGGATTCATCCAGGCCAACGGCAAAGCCGTGAAAAGCAACTACAAGGTCAAGGCAGGTGACGTCATAACCCTCATGCTCGACCGTCCCAAGCGTGACTGGGAGATAATCCCCGAGGACATTCCGCTTGACATAGTCTACGAAGACGACATCCTGCTCGTCATCAACAAGCCTGCAGGCATGGTCGTACATCCCGGGTGCGGCAATTTCACCGGCACGCTTGTCAATGCCCTCGCCTGGCACCTTAGGGACGACGAACGCTATGACCCCAATAATCCCGAGGTCGGACTCGTCCACCGCATAGACAAGGACACCAGCGGACTCCTGGTCGTAGCCAAGACCCCCGAAGCCAAGTCGCACCTGTGCAAGCAGTTCTTCCACCACACCACGCACAGGACATACAACGCCCTCGTATGGGGACCTTTTGCCGAAGACGACGGCATCATACGCGGCAATATAGGCCGTGACCCCAAGGACCGCCTGCGCATGGCAGTGTTTCCTGACGGAAGCGAGACAGGCAAGGCCGCCGTTACGCACTGGCACGTCCTGGAGCGATTCGGACCCGTCACTTTGGTCGAATGCCGTCTGGAAACCGGACGTACCCACCAGATACGGGCACACATGCGTCACATGGGACACCCCCTGTTTGCCGACGAGCGATACGGCGGGGACCAGATACTGCGAGGCGAGACCACAGCCGCCTACAAGGCCTTCATCCGCAACTGCATGCAACTCTGTCCGCGTCAGGCTCTGCATGCCAGGACACTGGGATTTGTCCATCCCACTACAGGAGAAGAAATGTTTTTCGATTCAGAGCTGCCGGCAGATATGACAGCCCTGTTGGATAAATGGAGAAAGAGAATTTAGTGAACAGAGTAATTGGTTCCAGTGGCGCGTTGCGCCGTTAAAAAGTAGTTCTAGTGGACCTTCGGTCCGATAAACAATTGTGGAACAACCATGGAACAATATGGAACAACTATTTAACAACTATGGAACTTGAATAATAATTATGAATTGTGAATTATGAATTGTGAATTGAAAAAAGTTGTTGCAATAATATGCGGAGGCGACACCTCCGAGCACGATGTAAGCATGCGCAGCGCAGCAGGCATCCAGTCCTTCATGGACAGCGAGCGCTACAATATATACAAGGTAGAGATACATGCAGGCAAGTGGGAAGCCATTCTGGACGACGGGCAGCGTTCGGCCGTTGACCGCAACGACTTCTCCTTCGCCGATGAGCAGGGCAAGACCATACGCCCCGACTTCTGCTATATCACCATCCACGGAGCACCCGGCGAGAACGGCGTCCTGCAAGGCTACCTGGAACTTATCGGCATGCCCTACAGCACCAGCGGAGTGTTGGTCGAGGCACTCACGTACGACAAGTTCGCCACCAATAACTATATGCGCTCCCTGGGCGTAAAGGTTGCCGACAGTCTGACGATACGCATCGGGCACGAAGACGAAGTCGCCGACCAGGAGATACTCGACCGCATCGGACTCCCGTGCTTCGTCAAGCCCTCACGCGGCGGCAGCAGCTTCGGCACCACCAAAGTCAAGACCCCTGATGCCCTGCGTCCTGCCATCCAGCTTGCACTCAAGGAAGGCGAGGACGTAATGGTCGAGGCCTTCATGCAAGGCACCGAGATAACCTGCGGCTGCTACAAGACCAGGAACGTCAGCCACGTATTCCCCATTACCGAGGTCGTTACCACAAACGAGTTCTTTGACTACGATGCCAAGTACAACGGCCAGGTCGACGAGATAACCCCAGCACGCATCAGCGACCGCCTGACGCAGCGCGTGCAGACGCTGACCAGTACCATCTACGACATACTGGGCTGCTACGGCATTATCCGTATCGACTATATCATTACCCAGGGCGACGTCATTAACCTTCTGGAGATTAACACCACCCCCGGTATGACACCCACCAGCTTTATCCCGCAGCAAGTCCGCGCCGCCGGCCTTGACATCAGGGAAGTAATGACAGACATTATCGAGAACCGCTAATACCCCCATTCCGTATGACCGAATTTGACGAAATCCGACCCTACGTCAAAGGCGAGATGAAGGGCGCTCTGAACGAGCTGTTAAAAGACCGCCATTTCAACATCATGATGCGAGGCTTCGCCCCATGGCTGCCCCGTTTTGTCCGCAACACACTCTTCCGCCTTGCCTTCATAGGCATAGACACCCCACAGGACTTCCAGATCCGGTTCATGAAACCCGTTGTCAACTACGTATTGCGCAAATATGCCAAGGGAGCCACATTCGACAGTCACACCATCAGCAACCAGTCGAACTACACCTTCATCAGCAACCACCGCGACATTGTCCTTGACAGCGCCATCCTCGACCTTCTCCTGTACAAGTCAGGCTTCCCCGCCACCTGCGAGATAGCCATAGGCGACAACCTGCTTATCTATCCCTGGATCAAGACCCTGGTACGCATGAACAAAGCCTTCATCGTACGCCGCAGCCTCAAGGCCAAGGAGATGCTCGAGAGCAGCCAGCTCATGAGCCGCTACATCCACTATGCCATAACCGGCAAGAAGGAAAACCTGTGGATAGCACAGCGCGAAGGACGTGCCAAGGACAGTAGCGACAATACCCAGGACAGCGTCCTCACGATGCTCGCCATGGGAGGGCAGGGAACACCCGTCGACAGCCTGCGCGAACTCAACATCGTGCCCCTCACCATCAGTTACGAGTACGACCCCTGCGACTACCTCAAGGCACAGGAGTTCCAGCTCAAGCGCGACAACCCCACGTGGAAGAAAAGCAAGCAGGACGACCTCGACAACATGCGCACAGGCATCATGGGACAGAAAGGCCGCGTACACTACCGTGCCGGACGCCCCTTGAATGAATGGATTGACCAGCTGGCAGACCTGCCTCGTACCGAGGTGTTCAAGGAAATCGCCCGCCGCATAGACCAGGAGATACACTCCGGCTATATGCTGTATCCCGGCAACTATGTCGCCTACGACGAACTGAATGCCACCGACCGCTTTGCCAGCCACTACACAGCCGACGAAAAGGCCACGTTCGATACCTACGTCGCAGGTCAGATTGCAAAGGTCAAACTGGACAACCCCGACGAAGCCTTCCTGCGCGAACGCATCCTGACAATGTACGCCAACCCCGTCGTAAACTTTTTTCAAAAATAGACAACTCACTACGGTCGATTTACCAACTCACCACGGTCGATTACCAAACTGACCGTGGTCGGTTACCAGATTGACCGTGGTCGATTCAATAACTGAGCGTGCTCGATTCAACATTTGACCGTGGTCGATTGGACAACTCACCGTGCTCGATTGAACAAAAGTCCCTGTTCTCATATAGCTATTAATTGTTAAGCGGTTCGATAAAGAGTAGTTCCATGCGGCTTTGCCGCGATAAACAATTGTGGTCATTTGCTGTCAGATAATTTTGCCAAATAGGGCCGTAAAAAAACAACACCGTTGTTTCGGGTTTCCTACGGCGTAGGAAAGTCGCTTTAACACCGTTGTTTCTACCTTCGTACGCCGTACCTATTTTTACCCTCCCTATGCGACGGCTGCCCTGCTGTTGAACCTATAATACTATATAACAACAGCAGCTACAATCGCAATGACTGTAGCTGCTATATTTTAACGTAAATCCCATTTCCCTCCCTCGGGCGACTGGGGGTCTTAAGAGTAGCCACTGAATGTGTCTACGGCCCCACAAAGGGGAGCGAATCCCCATTCGCGACGGTGGCCCGGCCGGGGGTGGGTCCGCCCATTTTACCAAATATTATCCCAGATGTTGCCGCGGTTGTTGCGCGCAAACTCTCCTTCTTCAAACTCTCCCGGATCTGGATCTGTTGCCGGTATTTCTTGATTAAAACCAACACCAAGATTTTGTTCGCCCGATTCGCTACCACCAGAAGAAAGCATAAGTAAATTACTTAAATGTATAGTAACAACTAAAGTTTCCGGTTTAATATATTTCGTTGTCATTTCTTTTTCCTCCTGTTTACTTGAATACTTTCTTACCATTAACGATATTGATGCCATTCTTGTACGATGAAAGCTTTCGTCCATTCAGGTCATATATCTCAACATTTGCATCTTCAAGGCCAAGAGCCTCTACAATACCAGTAGGATCACTCTCACCATCAAATGCAATGGTAAAGTTACGAGCTCCTTGCGTTTTAGGAACCTCAATCCATGCACGGAATCCAGTAAGAGCCGCAGATTGATCGGCACGTTGATAGAAGCCTAAAGTACCACTCTTTAACTTACGTAAAGCATAGTAGATATTATTTTCTGTGTCGGGAGTTTCTGCTGCAACAGTTCCTTTATTGAAACCATTATTCTCATATACCTCTCCTGTATATGATGTTACAGTTAGGTCTACAGTCGCCTTTGTTGCATAATTAGAATTATAGAGCAATACTGGTGTGTTTGCTGGTAGAATCCAATTATTACCGTCTTTCAGTTGGTCTGCATAGTACATTCTTATTGTGTTACCGTCTATCCTACAAACATAAGCTTTAACCTTGTCCGTTGGAACTATTAATGCTACGGGGGAATTGAACGTTGCATAGCCAAGGGCTGCAGAGTTGAAGGTTACGGGAAGTTCTTCGACATGTTCGATTGTCCATCCTGACCAGTCATTGTTGCCGTCAATAGCATTTAAGGTCTCATTCGACCACATTACAATGGTCTTGCTCGTACCAGTATTTACCAATTTATATTCTCCAAGAAGCTTATCTGTGTTATTCGCCTTTATTGCCTGCGTGAGTGTAAAGTTAGATTTAGTGCCTAACTCATTATACTCTGTACCATTTGAATGCATACCAGAGAAATAGCTGATTAGGTGATAACCATCTTCATCCTGTTCAAGGTAGAAAATAGTATTCGCGTCTGAAGCATGTTCATCAGTTGTAGATGCAGAATATATCTCAGTTTTATTACCATGACCATCATTACTACCTAGATCCCTACCACCCATATACCAATTTTTTGTATTATCATCGGCAGAACGTGCAGCTGCCTTGAAACGATAGAAACCTTCAGTCGGCATATTCAAGGCATAGTTGGCAAGCAATGTATTAGCCTGAGTGTATCTTTCAGGGGTGTATCCTTTTTTAAGATCACTTATAATATCATTAATGCTGGGTGTAAGGTAGGCGTATTCACCTGTCAACCAATATTGACTTAATTCGGATCCCCAGTTAATGGCTTCAAGTTGAGTAACATACTTGTTCATAAAGAAACGATCGTCAACTTTGTAGAACTTAGGAGCGACCAAAGAGCCTGAGCCTGCGTTTAAGCTTGTAGGAGCATCATTGTCCCAATAACTAAGATTCAAATCTTGATTTTCTAGGGCATTACAGTGTACATATAATGTACGTCCTCCATTCGTATTATTTGTCTGATATATAGCAGCATGTTCACTGTCCCATACAAAATTTCCAGTTGTTGTACCAGTGAAGTTCTTGTTACGCTGAGCATCTGCAGGAGCAAAGTTATTCGTACCCACATTTTGCAATGTAAAACTGCTTTCTCCCTTTGTCATATTCCATAGGTACTTAAGGTTGCTTGTGAAATTGTCCTCATAAGTTAGCAGTGTAGGACTTGATCTCGTACTCATACGGAAATAACGAGAGTTACTCAAAGATTTGTCATGATACCAGAATCCTGTCGAACCGTTTGCTTTACCTTGAATTACATACAGTCCATTCTTTAGATTTGCCACATCCGTTATCTCCACATAAGGGAGCATATTAATGGTAATCGTTGAGCCTGCGATAGAAACAGAATATGAATAATCACGACCGGACGGGAATGTGACATTTATATCGCTGTTTGCAGGACTGTCTGCATATACCCTTGAACCGTTTGTGACAGTATTTTCTTTGAAAGTAATTTCTGTACCGTCGGGTATAAGACCATTTACTGCTATAGTATAATAAACTTTGAGTGTAATATCAATAATGGTTCCGCCATTTGATGCAATACTGCTTGAACCTCCCGGGTCTGTATTTTCCCAGTCTATTTTATATCGCATACGGTAAATTCCGCCTTTTGAAGGGGTAAAGTCAGGAATTGTTTTGTCATCATTTCGCATTGCATCTGTCCATGAGTTCTCGGCAAGTTGAGAAACCAATTCTCCATCATCAACAAAATCTCCGTCATTGTTATAGTCTATATACAAATATCCATACATTGCATGACCTCGATATCCAATGACGGGTGTTACAGCTGTATTGTAAGGTGCTTCAAAAGTTTGATTTGTGAAATCATGATAAATGTAATCTCCCGCAGCAGCGCTAAAACTATACGATTGATTACCAAGTCCCACTTTGTCGGTGTAACGTGCATCATGTGAACTTCTTGTTGATTTGTCAAAATTCACAGGCCATTTTTCTTCATATGTATAAGTAATTTCTACATCTGCTCCGCTAACGGTTACAGTGGGAGTGTTTGGGGTACTTGTACTAGTTAACCTATAGCCTGAAATTTCAGGAGCAGCGGTGTTAACCGTTGTGCCGTCAAGAACGAAATGAGTACCAGAAGCCTGCACTGAACCACCATTAGAGTCAACATAATTTACTTTAACAATATAGACAGGACCAACTATAACATATACGCTCCAACCACCAGTGCCACCACGAAATTGGAGACCTCCATCAATTTCACCAGAATTACCACAATTATAATGTTTACCTGAAGAATCGTCAAAACTGACGTAAGGAGATTCATAGCCTAAACCTTGTGTAAAATCTCCAACATTGCTAGGAGCACGATCAGTTAACGTGAGGTCCATGCCAGTATCGCCAAATGTATTATTGCCGCTAAGGTATTTCCCATCGGAGTAACGCTTGAGATTATATGTTCCTGAACTTGAACCTGTCTCAATACAAAAAAGAGCTTCAGTACTAATATCGTTGAATCCTGTAGTACTATACTCCGTCCGTGTAACAAAATTGCACCAACCAGGAACACTTGTTGATGGCATACGGAAAGCATAGCGCTTACCCGTCCCTGCTGAAGCAACAAGCTGATCCTTCGTTTGAAGTGTTGAAATAAGATCCGAAGACCATGTGGTAATCTCTTGTCCCCACATGCTCCCAATGCATAGAGAGAGCAATGTAATAAGAGTAAATAGTTTTTTCATAGCTTATGATTTTTTTTGATTCTTTTTCCTGGTTATGCATGACAAAACCCCACAACAGCAAAAGGGACAGTGTTTACTATCCCGGATGGTGTGTTTATTAAGGGGTTGGTGTTTAGTGTGTTATAAGCGGCGTTGGGGGGGGTAGATAGTGGTTGTAATGTCTCTGCGGTGGATAATTGCGCAATGCAATTATGCCGGATAATTGCAGAGATTCCTATTAACACTATACTGTTTTATACGTGCTTTTGCGTATTTTGCAAGACAAAAGTAACAAGATTTCGTTTAACAACGGTCGGAACAAAGGTTAAAAAATGTTTAACGTAATTATGTAACCGAGAAAAGCATGGTTGTTTAACAATTGTTTATTGTGGCGAAGCCACATGGAACCATTTTTTATCAGACCACAGGTCTATATGGTAATTTCACCGGAGCCGAGCATATAGGTCATGTCTTTGTCGTAGACGCAGCCGAATTGTCCGGGGGCGATGCCTTGGACGGGTTCGGGTGAGTGGATGACATACAGGTCTTGCTGGCGTGTCAGGGTGCCGTGCATGAAATGGTCGATGTGCCTAATCTTGAAGGTGACGTCCATGCTTTCGCCTTCCTGTAGGGTAAGGGGCTCGGTGATTGTGTGGAAGTCTGCCAATTTGATAAGGTGGCCGTATTGCAGTTGGGTGTCCCAGCCGCGGGCTACGAAGATGATGTTCTTGCGTACGTTCTTCTTGACGACAAACCAAGGGCCTCCTGCCAGGCGCAGGCCTTTGCGCTGTCCGATGGTGTGGAACCAGAATCCCTTGTGTGTGCCCAGTATGCGGTTGGTCTCGATGTCGATGATCTTGCCTTCCTGTTCGCCCAGGAACTTGCGTAGGAAATCGTTGTAGTTGATTTTTCCCAGGAAGCATATTCCCTGGCTGTCCTTGCGCTTGGCGCTGGGCAGGTGTGCATCGAGGGCAATACGGCGGACCTGGTCCTTCATCAGTGGTCCGAGGGGGCAGATGAGCTTGCTGATCTGTGCGTATGATAGTTGTGCGAGGAAGTCGGTCTGGTCCTTGACGGGGTCCCGTGCTGTGCCCAGGTAGTATTTGCCGTCGCGCTGGAATATGGTGGCATAGTGGCCTGTGGCTATGTAGTCGTATTGGTATCCGACTTTCTCCTCGAATGCTCCGAACTTGATTAGCTTGTTGCACATGACATCGGGATTGGGGGTGAGGCCTTGCTTGACGCGTTGGATGGTATAGCCTACGACGCGTTCCCAGTATTCATGCTGCAGGTCTACGACTTGCAGTTTCAGTCCGTATTTGCGTGCCGTAGCCATCGAGAGTTCGATGTCTTCCTCGGCAGTGCAGCTTGAGTCCTCGCCTTCCATGCCGATCTTGATGTAATACAGATCCGGTTTCAGGCCCTGGCTGCACAGCAGATGGGTGACTACGGCGCTGTCTACGCCTCCACTGATGAGTACGGCTATTTTCTTATCTACCATAGCAATGTGCAAAAGTAGTGTTTTTATTTGTAACGGGCAAATATCCGGAACTGAAAATCGGGGCTTATGCCTGCTTCATGAGTCTGCGCCATTTGGTGTATCCGCAGATGGCGATGATGACGTATAGGCCGTAGAGCGAGGCTTTGAAGGGGATGTCCTTGTGGAAGTAGAGTGCGCATGTGACGACATCCACGGCAATCCAGACGAACCATTGTTCCAGGTACTTGTGTGCCAGTGCCCAGATACCGACGAGGGACAATGCGGTGGTGAATGCGTCGGCAACGGGAACGGTGGAGTCGGTGCAGGTGGTTAGCAGCCACCAGATAGCCAGCCACAGGACAAGGAATATGCTGCCCCAGCACAGGGCGGTGCGAGGTGGGATGTGGGTGATGTGGCCCCCCTCTCCACCTCCCCCGAGTGGGCGGGCTTTCCATTTCCAAAAACCGTAGGCCGTCATTGCCAGATAGTAGAACTCCATACCGCAGTCGGCATACAGTCCTTTCTGATAGTAGAGGACAATGCCCAGCAGTTGCATGACTGCACCGACTGCCCACATCCAGATTGAGGCTTTGTACTCTAACAGGATATAGGCGAGCCCCAGTACGGTTGTCGTAATATCAAGCCAATGTTGAATCAAAAAATCCATAGTTGTTAAATGGTTGTTCCATGGGCTTCGCCCGTTCCATAGTTGTTAAATGGTTGTTCCATGGGCTTCGCCCGTTCCATAGTTGTTAAATGGTTGTTCCAGATTGTTCCATGGTTGTTTAACGCGACGGAGTCGCATGGAACTACTTTTTAACGGAGCAAAGCTCCACTGGAACTATTTTTTTATCGCGCCAACGGCGCATTTTCACTCAGAATTGTAAGCTGACGCTTCCCATTGCCGTGAAGCCTGCCATTGGGATGTAGCCTATCTGGTTGTAGCGGTTGTCGAGGTCAAAGCTGTATTCGGCAGAAACGGCACTATAAACCCATCCGCTTGCTGCATAGCGTGCATTGAAGATGTTGTTCAGGTCAAGCCCGAAGATCACGTGCTTGAGGCAGCGTGTGCCTGTCTTCCAGTCGTATCGCAGGTGGATTGCTGTCGTGCTGTATGATGGCAGTGAGCGGTCGGTGCAGGCGGTGTTATCCAGATACTGGCGGCTGACGAAGTTGGTGTGCCATGTGCAGCGGAAGCCCTTGAAGGTGAATGTTGCGAAGCCGTTGAGGATGGCTGTGGGGGAGAAGGCAATGGTGCTGTTGTCGTAGTGTACGGGAATGAATCCCTCGTCTGTGGACCAGTCCCAGTCCTCGACCATCTCGGTGAAATCGCATATACGGTTTGTGCTTATGGCTGCATTGCCTTCGAGAGTGAGCCAGTGCCATGGGGTATAGCCGCCGCTGAGCTCGATACCCATGCGGTAGCTGCTGCGTATGTTGGTGGTCAGGTTCTCGCCTATGTCGCTTTGTTCGCCTGTCTGTACGAGTTGGTTGCGGTACAGCATGGCATACAGGTTTGCGCCGATGTGCCAGTTCTTGCGGGTATGGCTGTAGCCTATTTCTATGTCATGCACGCTCTCGGCCTTGGGGTAGGGGTATGCGCCGTTGTCGGTGTAGTTGTTGCGCTCGGGCTCGCGGTGGCTTAGGGCGTAGCTGGCGTATGCGTGATGTGAGTTGTGGTTATAGGCAATACCGAACTTGGGATTGAGAAAGTTGAACTGCTGGCTGATGTCAAGGGCCTGGTTGGTTGATATGCCCTGGGCGTCTGTGTAGAACTTGTCGTTGATGCCGTTTGTCTGGTATCCGACGTGGCGGAACTGTAGGTCACAGTATATATCCCATTTGCCGTCGATGTGGAATGTCGCTTTGCCGAACACCTGTGCGTCGGTCTTGACGGCATCGCTGTCGTAGTATCTGTACCGTCCGTCCTGCATGAAGATGTCCGAGAGCCGGTTGTCGGCAATGTATGTAAGGTATCCGTAGTGGTTGCCTTCGAAGTTCTGTAGTGACAGTCCACCGACCACATCCCACTTGCGGTGGCGGTAGTTGAGGTTCCAGACGAGGCCGTAGGTGTCTTGGGTCAGGCCTTTCTGCCGGACGAAGTCGGTGCGTTTAAGCTCTGTTCCATCTACAAAGCGGTAGACGGGGTCGCCCTTGGCATTATGGGCATTGGTAAGTCCGAACTTGGTGAGCTTGTTGTTGTAGCGGAACTCGTCGTAGTAGCCGTGGCCATGGGTGTAGTGGAGTGTGACGCTGGTGCTGAACTGCTGGTTAATGCGCCATGAGACGTTCAGAAGATTGTGGTTCTGCCAGAAATTGTCGGTGGTGCGGATCCACAGGCTGCCGTCGTTCATCCGGTGGCGCTCGGTAGTGCAGAGGGCTGGGTCGGACCAATCCTCGATAAAGTGTTCGTAAAGGCTGTTGAAGCGGCCGAAGCCCATGCGGTACATATCATTATATGTGCGCACGCCTGCGTATGCGTTAAGGCTGTAGTCGTCGTTGCCTGCCGTAACGCCGTTCCATGCCTGGCCGGTCTGTTCGTAATTGCCGAAGTGCTTGTAGCTGACTTTAAGACTTGCGTCCAGGCTGAGGTAGGTGGCTCCAAGATAGTAGCTGCCGCTGTTGCCGTCGGTGCCGTGGATGTATCCGTCGGTGCCTGTGTGATGGTAGGCGGCATCCAGTACCCAGTGGTTGCCGAGCAGGCCGCTGCTTACATTGCCTCCCACTCGCCATGTGTTATAATTGCCGTAGCTGCCTGTAATCTGTGCCCGAGGTGTCATGTCGGGGGCAAGTGAGGTGAGGGCTATGCTACCGCCAAAGGCTCCGTCGCCGTTGGTGCTGGTTCCGACACCGCGCTGTATCTGGGCACTGCCCAGCAGGGAGGCGTAGGAATTCATGTTTGCCCAGAAGACGCACTGGTCCTCGGGGCTGTTGAGGGCAACGCCGTCCAGTGTGACATTGATGCGGCTGCCTGCTGCTCCGCGTATACGCATATATGTGGTGCCTGTACCTACGCCGTTCTCGCTCCATGCCACTACGCCTGGTGTGCGTGCAAAGAGAAAGGGAAGTTCCTGTGCGCCGGTTGCAAAGTCGCTGAGTTCGCTACGACTGATGTTTGTGACGGCAAAGGGTGAGTTCCTGGGTGCCTTGACGGCCCGTACCACGACTTCGTTGAGCTCGGCTATCTTGGTTGAGTCGGGACTGGTTGTGGCGTTTGCAGTTGCATACGCGGCAGAGGCCATACTCATGGCGAGTATAGCAATAGATAGTTGTCTGGTCATTTGCTTTGTGAATAAGATGTTCATACTCTCTACGCCGGCATTATCCGGTTCAGATCATGTTAGGGTATGTTCTCAGCAAGGCCAAAACGGACCATGCACCCCTGATGACGGTGCAAAGGTAAGAAAAAAAATGGAAATATGATCAGTTTTCCGTCATATCTTCGGTATCAGCTGCAAGGATGGCTTGTGCCAGAAGGGCTCCCATCAGTTTGTAGCCGCTGTGCTTGAAGTGTATCAGGTCACGGCGCATCATGTCCTGACTCCTCCAGTTTCTGAGGGCGAAGACTTCGCCGCCGACAGTGGTATAGAGGTCAAAGAGCGCGAGTCCGTGCTGGTTAGCGTAGCTGCGCTGTATGGCAGATACCTCTTTTATATATTTGAGTGGGGTGCGATGCCTGTAGCATCCGGGAGGGGTGGTAAGCAGAATCTGGGCGGTGGGGTTGTGCTGCTGCAGTATGGTACAGAGTGTGTCCATGTTGGCGAGCATGGCCTCGGAGTTGAATTTGTTTCCGAAAGCGTCGTTGGTGCCCAGGGATATAATTACAAGGTCGGGCTTCAGGCTGTCTATAAGCTGTATTCTGCTTTGGTCAATAAACGTGCGGTATGTGGCTCCGTTCTTGCCAATGGTGTGATAGACGAGGCCTGGCTGGCCTGTTTCGGTCGCTATGGCTGTGGTCTGATAGCTGATGTTCTGTGGTTCAACGGCCTGGCTGCCCCATGCTTCTTCGAGCATGCGGCGTGTTTCGACGGTGAAGGAGTGTCCACGGACATGGCTGTCGCCGATGTGGACAATACGGGTGATTTCGCCGGAGTGCAGTTTCTGGAAAAAGGGTGCGAGGACATCGGGATTGGTGATGACGGGCTCGCAGGTCTTGAGAAAACTGCGGGGGAAGATGCTGTCCTGCCTGGCATTGCAGCCAAGGCAAAAGGCCAAGGCTGCAATCGGGCAGAGTATTTTACGGAACGTGTCCTTCATCGCTTATTTGCTGCACAAGGCTTGTGTGTCCAGTGCAATCATGAGTTCCTCGTCAGTCGGGATGCAGCATACGGTAACCTTGCTGTCGTCTGCGCTGAGGATGGCTTCAGTTGCACGGCATGCGCGGTTCTTTGCCTGGTCCATCTTAACGCCCATGTATTCGAGACCGGCGGTTGCTCCTTCGCGTACTTCCCACTGGTTCTCGCCGGCACCACCGGTAAACAGGATGATATCAACGCCGCCCATGGCTGCTGCATACTGGCCGATGTACTTCTTGATGCGGTATGTGTACATCTCCTTGGCAAGGCGGGCCTTGTCGTTGCCTGCTGCAATACCTGCGAGGATGTCGCGGAAGTCGGACGAGAGCTCGCTGACACCGGCAAGTCCTGACTGCTTGTTCAGCAGGTTGCTGAGGCCCTTGGTGTCAAGGTTGAGCTTGTCCATGAGGAATGTCACTGCTCCTGCATCGATGTCACCTGAGCGTGTGCCCATGATGAGGCCTTCGAGCGGTGTGAGACCCATTGAGGTGTCTACGCACTTTCCGTCCTTGACGGCTGCAATGGATGCACCGTTACCGATGTGGCAGGTGATGATTTTCTTGCCTTCCGGCTTTATGCCCAGGAACTCGCAGACGCGCTGTGATACATAGCGGTGGCTGGTTCCGTGGAAACCGTAGCGGCGTACGCCGTACTTGCTGTACAACTGATAGGGCAGTGCATACATATAGGCGTAGTCGGGCATTGTCTGGTGGAAGGCGGTGTCGAACACGCCTACCTGCGGAAGATTCGGCAGCAGGGCCGTTACGGCATTAACGCCCTTGATGTTTGCCGGGTTGTGCAGCGGTGCAAGGTCGTTGCAGGCGCTGAAGGCTTCCATAACATCGGGGGTGAGCAGGACGCTCTTGTTGAACTTCTCTCCGCCGTGTACCATGCGGTGACCTACTGCATCCAGTTCGTCGAGGCTTTTAAGTACGGCATAGTCTCCGCTGGTGAGTACCTCGAAGATCCACTGTACGCCTGCTGTGTGTTCTTCTACAGGGCGCTCCATCTTGTGCTTCTCGCCATTGAGCTTGACGGTTATGAAACTGTCCGGCAGGCCTATCTTCTCGATACCGCCGGAGGTGATGACTCTCTTGTCGCTCATGTCATAGAGCGCGTATTTAATTGAACTGCTTCCGCAGTTTAAAACTAATATTTTCATAATAAATTAAAAATGAAGGAGTGAAAAGTGAAAAATATATTTTACATTATCACTCTCGGATTAAATGTTTAATTCTTTATTGTTTTTTGCAGTTTTTATCGAAGTTATAAGAATAGCAATCAACTCCTTACAATTAGCATACAGATCATTGAATGCACTATCATCTATACAATCTGCTTCATATAGTATTTCAAGCCATCCTTTTGTTTCATTGGCTTCCTTAAGTGAAATAGATAGTTTGGAAATGAAATCGGAAATGCTTTGTGCATACTCAGACTCACGCACATTTGCATGAATAGAAGTACCGGAGCGAAGAATCTGTTGAAACAAACTGTTAACATGCCAATCATTATTCTGCTTTACCATATTCACTATAGTAATAGCAAAGCACAGGCTCTTCACATGAAGAGGTGAATCACAATCATGTCGTGCAATATGTCCCATTTATATAAGATTCATATATTTTTCACTCTTTCACTTTTCACTTTTCACTTAGCATCCATTGCCTGGCATGCTGTGATTGCTACCATTTTGTAGATGTCGTCTACCGAGCAGCCGCGGCTGAGGTCGTTAACGGGGCGTGCAATACCTTGCAGGATGGGGCCGATGGCATCGGCACCGCCCAGGCGCTGAACCAGCTTGTAGCCGATGTTGCCAACCTCCAGGCATGGAACGACCAATACGTTTGCATGTCCTGCAATGGGGCTGCCGGGGCATTTCTTCTCGCCAACGCTTGCAACGAGTGCTGCGTCTGCCTGCAACTCACCGTCGATAGCCAGATCCGGAGCCATTTCCTTTGCCATGCGTGTGGCTTCGACAACCTTGTCGACAACTTCGTGCTTGGCACTGCCTTTGGTCGAGAATGAAAGCATGGCAACCTTGGGGTCTATGCCAGCAACGCTCTTGGCTGTCTGTGCCGTGCATACTGCAATCTGTGCGAGCTGGTTTGCGTCTGGCATCGGGGTTACGGCAACGTCACCGATAACGAGTACACCGTTGTCTCCGTATTCGGGCTTGTCTGTAATCATGAGCATGGCACCGCTTACGCATGTTATGCCGGGAGCGCATTTGATTATCTGCAGTGCCGGACGCAGGGTGTCGCCTGTGGTGGAGAGTGCACCGCTAATCTGACCGTCTGCATCGCCGCTCTTAATAATGAGACAGCCGAAATACAGGGGATCCATGACTTGCTGGCGTGCCTTTTCGATTGTCATTCCCTTTGCCTTGCGGAGTTCGAACAGCAGCTGTGCATATTCTTCTGTCTTTTCGCTGGTGGCAGGGTCTATGATTGTTGCCTTGTCCAGGTGTGTAAGGCCGAGCTTCTGGCCGAGGGCCTTGATCTCATCGGGGTTGCCGATCAGGATAATGTCTGCCAGACCGTCGGCTAATGAGCGGTCGGCGGCTGTGAGGGTACGCTCTTCCAGGCTCTCGGGCAGTACAATGCGCTGCTTGTTGGCCTGGGCACGGGCGATGATTTGTTGCATTAAGCTCATAATGTTGTGTATTTTAGGTTTTATATTTTTTCGGATGTAGAAAGGGGCTTCAGAACTTGCCTCTCATCAGTATGCGTTCGAGGTGTTCGGCATCCAGATGTGTCAGGTATTCGTTGTTGTAGGCAGCGGTGATTCCGCCTGTTTCCTCGCTGACAACAATGCTGAGGGCATCGGTTTCCTTGCTGACGCCACGGGCAGCACGGTGCCGGAGACCGAATTCCTTGGGTATGTCCAAATCATGGCTGATGGGGAGAATGCAGGATGCGGCGGTAATCTGTCCGTTGGAGATAATCATGGCTCCGTCGTGAAGGGGGGAGTTCTTGAAGAATACATTCTCGATAAGCCGCTGAGAAATGCGTGCGTCAAGACGCTCGCCAGTACGTATGAAATCACCCAATGGCAGGTCGTTCTGCATGACAATCAGGGCTCCTACCTTGTGCTTGCTCATATTAAGGCATGCCATCAGTATCGGCATGATGGTGTCGCGCTCGTAACGCTGACCGTCGGCATTCTCCTTGGTCTTGGGCAGGAAAAAGCGCATGAGGCGTTCGGCACGTTCGTGTGTACCTATGCTGTAGAAAAAGTGACGGATTTCTTCCTGGAAGAGGATGATGATGGCGATGGCTCCCACGCTGACCAATTGGTCAAGGATGCCTCCGAGAAGTTTCATTTCCAGGATCTTGCTGATTATAATCCAGAAACTGATAAAGATAAGCACGCCGTAGAAGATGTTTACGGAACGTGACTTTTTCATTAGTTTGTAACCGAAGAACAATAGTATGGCTACAAGCAGTATGTCTATAAAATCCTTTAGGCCGAAATCGAACATAATCTGACTGTTTCTACAGCTTCTTTTACATCGTGAACTCTGAGTATTGCGGCACCATGCATGAGTGCAATGGTGTTAAGGACGGTCGTACCGTTAAGAGCCTGTTGTGGCGTGCATCCCAGTGGCTTGTATATCATGCTCTTGCGGCTGATGCCTACAAGTATTGGACATTCCAGTATCTGGAATTCCTGCAGGCGGTGCAGCATGCAGTAGTTCTGCTCGATGGTCTTGCCAAAGCCGAATCCCGGGTCGATGATAATGTCGGCAACGCCCATTTCATGCAGTTTCTCGACGCGCTGGCCCAGGGAGCGGAATACATCGCACATGACATCCTGATACTGTGGATTGTCCTGCATGTTACGGGGTGTGCCCTGCATGTGCATGAGAATATACGGGACGTGCAGCCTTGCAACGGTATCAAACATATCCGGGTCCATTTCGCCGCCGGAGATGTCGTTTATGATATGCGCTCCGGCCTGAATGGCCTCTTGTGCAACCTTGGTGCGAAAAGTGTCTATGCTGATAATGGCATCCGGCCATTCTTCCAGCGTAATTGCAATCGCAGGCAGCAAACGACGGATTTCCTCGTCAGCAGGGACGTCTTCGGCTCCCGGACGTGAACTGTACCCCCCGATATCAATCATGGTCGCACCTTCGTCACGTATCTGACTGACACGGGTGCGGATGGCTTCGGGATCGGGACAGCGGCTGTCGCTATAGAATGAGTCAGGGGTTACGTTCAGTATTCCCATAACCTGTGGCTGGTCAAGCGAGACAAGTCTGCCGCCTATGTTAATGGTCTTTGATAGATGCATGCGCTACAAAATTATATTTTTTTAGGTAAAAACAGTAAAGTGAAAACTAAAAAGTTTTGTTTATAGTTGGAAATTAGGTAATTTTGCATTTGTAATCATTCAACAGTTTTTTTCGGGTTATGCAGATTTCTGAATTGTATAGGTTGTATCAGGAGCATCCTGTGGTGGTAACTGACAGCCGTGAATGTGTAAATGACAGTATGTTCTTCGCACTGAAAGGTGCTAACTTTGACGGTAACAGGTATGCCGCAGTTGCATTGGAAAATGGAGCGGCGGTTGCTGTCGTTGATGATGAGGACTATGTTCCGGAGGGTGACGCACGTTATGTCCTGGTGAATAATGTGCTGGAGGCGTTGCAGGACCTTGCGGTTTTTCATCGTGAACAACTGAAGATACCGGTGTTGCAGATTACGGGTACGAACGGCAAGACTACGACAAAGGAACTGGTAAGTGCAGTGCTTTCAAAGAAATTCAACACTTTGTATACCAAGGGCAATCTGAATAACCATATCGGGGTTCCGCTCACGTTGCTACGTATACGTCCTGAGCACGAGATTGCGGTAATTGAGACAGGTGCCAATCATCCGGGCGAAATTGAGTTCCTATGCAGGATGGTCAAGGCTGACTGTGGCTTGATTACAAACGTGGGACGTGCTCATCTGGAAGGGTTCGGCTCGTTTGAGGGGGTGAAGAAGACCAAGGGCGAGTTGTATGATGACCTGGTGGCCAGACACAAGTTCTGTTTCCTGAATATGATGGACTTGGACTTGATGGATATGGCGATTGAACGTAATATACAGCAAAAGCCTTATGTGCAGGGTGTGGCTCTGACTGACGGAAAATCAGAAACATTCAATCCGTTCCTGAAGGTGCGTTGGCTGACTCCTTACGGAACAGCGGCTGATGTGCAGACGAGACTGATTGGCGATTATAACTTGCCGAATGTCCTGGCTGCAATTACCGTTGGGTTGCACTTCGGTGTGTCTATGGATCAGATAAACGAGGCTTTGGAGCAATACAAGCCTAATAACAATCGCAGCGAATACCGTCGGACGGAGAAAAACGAACTGATAGTGGATGCTTACAATGCGAATGCCAGCAGTATGGCTGTTGCGTTGGATAATTTCCATGCTATTCAGCATCCTGGAAAGATGGTTATCCTGGGGGAGATGCGAGAGATGGGGGCAGAGTCTGTGTCAGAGCACCAGAAAGTTGCAGACAGGCTTGCACAGATGAATCTGACAGAGGCATGGCTTGTTGGAAACGAGTTCGGCAAGTGCGATACATCCCGTGTAGGGAATGTCACATTGTTTGCCGATGTGGATGAGGTTAAGAAACGTCTTGCAGAATCAGGACTTTCGGGCAGGTTAATTCTGATAAAGGGCAGCAACGGCACAAGATTGTACCAGTTGCCGGATTTATTGTAGGGCTATTTCCATTGCCTTGGCTCTGTCGGGCTTTCCGGTTTCTGTCACAGGTAGCCTGTTGACTTGTTTTATCTGTTTTGGCAGCCAAAACGGGGGGACAACGAGCCTAAGTGCATGTTCGTCTATTTGTTTGGTGGTCAGATATACGACTACTTCGCCAAACTTGCGGTTTGGCTTGCTTGTTACCATGATGGTGTTGCCGAAGAATTTGCGCAGGACGGCCTCGACTTCCTCGATCTGGATTTTGATACCACCGCTGCAGATAACATTGTCGATGCGGCCTTTGACTATAAAACCGCCTTCGTTATTGAATTCAACCACATCATTTGTGTGCAGGATGTCGGGATTAATGTGCGGGGCATTGATAACCAGACATCCTCTTTCGTCTTGTGTCAGGCTGACACCGGGCAGGGGTTTGTAGTATTTTTCCTTTCCTGTCGGAGGTGCAGGGGAGATTCTTCTCATTGCCACGTGGCTGAGCGTCTCGGTCATTCCGTATGTGCTCCAGATATTGTTTGGAAAAGTACTGAGTTCGTTTTCCAAATCCTGGTCAATTGCACCGCCGCCGATTATCAGATGCCTGATGCGGCTAAGGCGCTCGCGTTCCTTGGCAACCTGCAGCGTCTCGTATACCTGCAGTGGAACCATAGCGGCAAAATCAATGGTTTCATCGATATCTTTCAATGGATGTGCGGAGGGCTCACAGCGGATAAGGTTTAGCTTTCTTTCCTGAGCGCGTATCTCCATCATGCGTCCTGCAATGTATTGCGTACTGAGGCATAGCAATGCTGTGTCACCTTTCTTCAGGCCCAGGAAATCGCATGTCATTCTGGCGCTTGCCAGCATCCGGTCGTATTCAACGGTAATTTCCTTTGGCTGGCCTGTAGAACCGCTTGTATGTAGGATTTCAGTCTTCAACTTTGCAACGCCATAGTTTTGAACCGCGCAGTTCTATGTCCATTTCGATATTGTCCGTGAACAGTTGCCCAGTTCCCAGACCTTGTGCAAATGTAATGTTGGGACCATAGGCACGTGCTGTGAGAAGCGCAATGTTTCGCAGACCTATATTACTTTCCAGGGCGCTGGTTATCCAGGATGAAATGCCGCGTTTCTGTGCTTCGCTAATCCATTCCAGTGTTCCAGTGATACCGCCATGCAATGTCGGCTTGAGCACTATATAATGTGGTTTGATGGTATCCAGCATCATTTTCTTCTGTTCAATATCATTGACGCCGATAAGTTCCTCGTCAAGGGCGATTGGCAGTATGTTCTGTTGGCACAGTCCTGCCATTTCGTTCCAATGGTACTGGGGAATGGGTTGTTCTATGCTGTGTATGTCGTATTTTGCCAGTTCATGGAGCTTATCCTTGACTATATCCATATCCAATCCAAGTCCTCCATTGGCATCAACGCGTATTTCCAGTGTGTCTTTGGTAAATCTGCTGCGTATTTTGTCGAGCAGGCGCATTTCTTCCTCCCACTTGATTGCGCCAATCTTGAATTTGATGCAACGATGCCCTGCCAGTATCTTTTTCTTGGCCTGAGCCAGCATCTGGTCATAATCGCCCATCCAGATCAGTCCGTTCGTAGGTATGCCAACCTCGCTCCTTGCAAACGGTGTGTCGTATAGCATGGGGTTCTGCTGGTAGTCATACAATGCAGATTCGAGCGCGAAAAGCAATGCCGGATATGGTCTGAGGTAATCATTGTAGTCTGTACTGTCCAGGGCTTCCTTGATAAGTCTTGCTACATCACTCATTCGTGTATATGAATTACGGTCGCATGACAGATCGGGCAGGGGAGCGCATTCGCCCAGACCAATCTTATCCCCTTTTTCATCACGGATGGTAATAACAATACTGTCGTGGGTAGTGTATTCTCCACGCGAGGTTTTCGCCGGCTTTTTGAAATGCAGTGTCTTATGGGAAAGGGATATGTGCATTGCTGTAGTCTCTACCACTGTGGTTTCCTTTTTTCCAGGAATGCCTTGCCGCCTTCCTGTGCTTCATCGCAGAAATAATAGAGCATTGTGGCGTCTCCCGCCAATTCCTGTATCCCTGCCTGTCCGTCGAGTTCGGCATTAAGGCCTCGCTTGATCATACGTATTGCCAGTGGTGAGTGTTGCATGATTTGCTGAGCCCATTCTATGGTAGTGTCTTCGAGTATGTCGTGCGGAACGACCTTGTTTACCATTCCCATTTTCTCTGCCTCGTCGGCTGTGTACAGGCGGCACATATACCATATCTCACGTGCTTTTTTCTGACCGACGATGCGAGCCAGATAGCTTGAGCCGAATCCTGCATCAAAACTGCCGACCTTTGGGCCTGTCTGTCCGAACTTAGCATTATCAGCTGCTATCGTCAGGTCGCATACTATATGCAGTACGTGGCCACCGCCTACGGCAAAGCCATTGACCATGGCAATTACGGGTTTAGGTATAGAGCGTATCTGTTTCTGTACATCCAGTACGCTAAGGCGCGGAATTCCGTTCTCGTCTATATATCCTCCACGTCCCTTGACGTTCATGTCACCACCTGAGCAGAAGGCGTTTGTAGCCATCCATTCTTCTTCGGTCTGTCCTTCCTTTCGTGGTGAATCGGCACCTGTAAGAATAATGACGCGTATGTGCCCTGCTTCGTTGCACCAGCGCATTGCATCTGACATTTCGCTTGTAGTCAGTGGTGTGAAGGCATTGCGGACATGAGGGCGGTTAATGGTGATTCGTGCAATTCCCTTCCATTCGTCCAACAGGATTTCGTGGTATTGCTTTACTTGTTTCCAGTCTCGGCACATAAGTTTATTCGTTTATTTCTAATATTACTGTGTTTGTGCTTGCGATAAAATCGTGGATTTCAGTTTCTCCGTTCAGGTATCTTATTCCGTATTCCTCAGCTACGGCCTTGGCATTGGTATGATGTTTGCCCTGAATGAACCTGCGGCTGCAGTTATCGTCCGGTAATGGCAAGGTATCGAAGATTGCTCCACCTCCGTTGTTTATCAGCATGATGTGCAGGTTTGCGGGGAGATTTGTATTCCATAGTGCATTCTGATCGTAGAAGAAGGACAGGTCTCCGATTACGAGAAAGACTGGTTTGTCCGGATTTGCAGCGGCATATCCAACGGCTGTGCTCATGCTGCCTTCGATGCCGTTAATGCCCCGGTTGCAACAAACGGTTGCAGATACATGTGACAGTTGTGCTGTACGTACGGAAGTACTGTTTGCGAGATGTACGATGGCATTTGCAGGAAGTTTTCGGAACAGTTGGTCTAATACCCTTGACGGGGTTGCTTCCTTTGTCGGGAGTTTGATGGATGCACCTAACACTGGAGCCATACTGAAGAAATCCTGTACAGTTGACTCTATTGCCAGGGTTTGGCAGCAGAAGAGGTCTGCAATGCGGCCATCCTCGCTTATATGCCAGTGTTGTCGTGGCGGATTCCTGCGCATCCATTCCTTCATTCGCTTATCAGTCAGATGGCCTCCAATGGTGATTACGATATCCAGTGGCGCCATTCTGTCCCAGTCAATGGTATATGAGTTGATGTAATCTGTTGGATTAAGGTTGCTTAGGTTCTCGGCAACTATTGTCATACCCGGTTTTGTGGTATCCAGAGTATTTGCAATACTTGCGGGCAACTGACCGACCAGAAGTATGGAACGCTTGCATGACTTGGCTTTTTCCAGTAGAATTCCCCTATTGTCGTATATGCCTGCTATGCGTTCAATCTTCCGGACTTCGGGCAATTGTTCAGTATCGAAATCGTATATTGGCTCACAGACAGGGATGTTGATGTGTACTGGTTTGTATGTCCTGTGTGTGCACTCGAGTATTGTTTCGTTTATCAGCCGGTTGGTATGCCACGGATTTTTGTTCCCTTGCGGGAGGGTTACTGATGGAACCATTGGTCCGAGTGCTCCTTGCTGAACCATGGTTTGTCCGTCCATCTGCCCAATCCATTCGGCTGGTCGGTCGGCTGAGATGAATATCACGGGGATTTCCTGATAGTATGCCTCGCAGGCTGCCGGATAGAGATTGGCCAAGGCGCTGCCGCTAGTAACAATTATTGCAGACGGCTTTCCTGTTGCCTGTGCAAGGCCTATGGCATAGAAACCGGCACTGCGTTCGTCTGTCAGTTGATGGCAGTTGAATTTCCCGCAGTTGAGTGCGCTATGTACAATTCCGGCATTTCTGCTTCCAGGACACAGAACCAGTTCCCTTATGCCGTGAGCATCGAGAAGTGCGAGTAATTCCAAGGTGTTCCTGTCTGATGAGAGCATATAATTGTCAACGTATTTTCTTCAGTGTTTCCAGCTTGCGCTTAACTTCCATCCTTTCTTCGCGGAAATTGCTGTCGTATGTAAGGCCACCGCCGGCAAAGAATAATGCTTTCCCGCCTGAACGTATGTTTGCGCATCGGATATTTACGTAAAGGTTGGTTTCGCCTCGCAGATTTATAGGTCCTAAAAATCCTGTGTAATACAGCCTGCGGTTACGTTCGAAAAGCCGTATGAAATGCCAAGCTTCGTCTTTGGGCAAGCCGCATACTGCTGGCGTCGGGTGAAGAAGGCGTGCGATGTGGTAGGATGAAATCTGGCGTTGCAGGTGGAAGGTAAAGTCTGTGCGAAGATGTGACAGAGTGCCTGATTGGACGGTATACGGGCCTTCGCGCAGGATTCGTGCTCCCATTCCCTGCAGTTGTCCTTCTATGTAGTCGGTGACCAGTTCCTGTTCGTGCATATTTTTGGGTGACCATTCGGTTCTCCAGCATTCCATTGTACCGGCAAGGGCCATTGTGTGCCATTTGTTGCCGTATCCCTCAAGCAGAAGTTCGGGCGAGCATCCTATCCAGCGGCCGGCCTTTCTGGTATAGACAAGCGATACCATTGAGCCGGGATAATCTTTAATCGCCTTTATGAAAACATGATCTTCGTGACCTGCACCGGGCCATTCGGACAATTCGGAATAGGAGAGGACAAGTTTTTGGTAATTTTCCTTGTCCAACTGATATTTGAAAGTGCGGTATGCTACTTTGTAAGTGTTGCTCTTGTCTATGTCTGTTTCCTTACGTACCAATGGAATGTTGGCAAGTGAAACCCTGCGATGCGGCAAATCGCAGGTGAACTGTCTGATGAGTTCCCATCCGCGCACTGCCACGTCGGGACGAATCAGCAGGGTCGGAGTCGTTTCGGTTTCGGCAAAGGGTGCAAAAATAAATCCCTCGGGCTCCTCCGTGCCCTGTACGACAGATGCCTCGCCTTCCAGTTGCAGTACCAGATAAGGTTCCTGCTCGTTAGGAAAACGGTATATGGCAAAATCCAGGCCACTATCCAGAAGACAACGTATTATGGCGGCGTGTCCGTTCATTTAGGCATGGTCTTGATATTCAGGTCACGCTGCGGGAAAGGAATCTCGATGCCAGCCCGGTTCAGTGCATTGTATACGACTTCCTCCCAGTGCGGTTTGAGCCATCCTAATTCCTGAACACGGCTCCATGCGCAGACATACAGGTTGACGCTGCTGTCTCCAAAACCGGCAAATCGTACAGTTACCTTCTTACAGGGATCCAGGAGGGGAGCGTCATCTTCGTTACGCTTGTTGCCGAATTGGTCCAGGTTGCGTGCGCTATCCTCGGTCATCGCACTTATGACGGCATTCCTTACATCGTCTATATTTGTGCCATAGGACACGCCGACAGATATCTTGACCAGCTGATAATCGTCTGTCTGGGTCAGGTTCTTGAAGTTTTTGGTAAACAAGGCGCTGTTAAGTATGGCAATAACACAGCCGTCCAGGGTGTCAATCATGGTGCTCTGGTATGTTATGCGTTCCACACGGCCGGTAATGCCGTCACATTCGATATAGTCTCCTACACGTACGCGCCCGGTCATGAGCGAGATTCCGTAGAAGAAGTTCTCAAGAAGGTCTTTCATGGCAAAACCCATACCGGTTGCAAGACCTGCGGTGATTACGGATATTCCGGATCGTGGAACTTTAAGTACGACAAGCGAGATGATGACAAACAGTCCCCATGACAGAATTGCAATCAGATTGCGTGCCAGTGTGAAATTGATGCTGTCTTCGTCGTCAGTGGTTTTCAGACGGAAATGTATGTAGGCACTGCGCAGTGTGTAGTTGGTCCAGCGGAAGATAAAGAACAGGGCCGTGACTATGCATAATTTGAAGATGGATATCTGGATAAGACCATCAACGTCTACAAAGTTGTGAGTGAAAATGTTGCGGCAGATGGCAGTCATGTTAAAAGTGGCAGCTGCCCAGTAGAAACTCCACAATACACTGATGCAGGCCAGGATAGGTACAAGGCAGAAGTTTGCAAGGTCATACAGCCAGGTTTGGCTGATGTACTTGCCTTTGGCCATGTTTTTCTTGATTATGGCTTTCTCGCGGGTAACATCCAGTCCTTGTTTGATGTGTTCCTTCAGTTCCGGTGACAGGCGTAGCATGAAATGTCCTTCCTCGTACTTTTTAAGCAGAACATGTATGCAGGTTATAGTCATTATTGCTGCCAGTTGGAACATCCACCACAAAATAACCTGTACTGACATAAGCGAGAATCCTGTCCATGTCATTATCGTAGTGGTGACCATCATCACTGTGGTAAGTAAAGAATATACCATATCCAGCATTGGCAGGTATTTTCTGTGGCGTGACGATACTATGGTCTGCCATATGCACAATGCTAAAAGTACAGGAGGGAATACTATATTGATAATTGGATTGGGCAGAAGTACGATGCGGAACATAATAACACAGAAGGCAAGAACAATCAGCGGAGTATATATCTTTGCCGCGTGCAGCATCTGCTCGCCCTTCAGGCGTACATACAGAGACAGGAATATCGCTTCAAGCAGCCATGCAGTATTTATCATCATTTCGGTTCCCATTTGTATGATGCCCCGGTCAATGGTCGACCTGACAATCATGACTGCAATACCGAATACGGCAATGCCTATGACGTTTGTCAGCATGTGAAGTTTCAACTTGTAATTCTTACCGCGCCAGCGCTTGGGAACCAGCAGGCGCAATATTCCGTACGTAAGCAGCCAGGCTCCGCCGAGATATATTATCAGGAAAAGGCTTACGAACAGGACCGGTGCCCCACGCCATTCGCTGTAGCTGACATCTTTTCCTTCGAATGGGCGGTATTTGTTAGTGTAGGACATCTTTGCCTGCATCATATAGCGTGGCAAACCGGACAGTACCTTGAAGTAGTTGTCGCTGCCATTGCGGAAGATGTTGTCCTGAAGCATCAGGTAACGGCGTTTTGCAAACTTGTTAAGATTGCTGACTTTCTCCTGTACCGAGGCGTAATATATACTTTCGTTTTCCAGTGTTTCCATAAAACGGTGCATATTCTCACGTATAATCTCGGCATACTTGAGACACTCTGCACGGTCTTCCAGTTGCTGGCCTGTCAGGTAAAGCGGCTCCTTGCTAATATCTGAGGCGTTTTCTTCCCTAGCGTTATTGTGGCTTGTATGCATGGAAACGGAATCATGGGCAACCACAGCTTCGCCCAGAGAATCAATCACACTCAACAACAGACTATCCACTTCGGTCAGTTCTTCCTTGTGTTCTTCTTCGACAGGAGGCATAGCCTTCAGTGATGCAATCAATGCGTCCAGGCGCTCCAATTCGCGCTTTAGGCGCAGGATAATCTTGTCGTAAGGCAGCATTTTGCCATTGCGGTCATTAAGCCTGTGGTATAGGTCGGTCGCATGTTGGCAGGCGTATGCCATGTCAAATGTGTTGTCCTGATTCTGCGAATACAGCATCAGTCCTATCTGTTCGCACTGTGTCATATAGCCCACCAGTTCCTCGTGCTGCTGTGCTCCCTGTTGCTCCCAGCGTTGCATCAGCATCTGTTGCTGGCGGTAATTCATTTCCAGCTCGGCACGCAACACTCCAAGCGTACGCGCCAGATTTTTTTCCTTGAGTACCGAACCGGCAGGCAATGTCACCAGTATGAAGGCAACAAGTACCAGAATAAGTTTTTTCATTATCCCATTTCGTTTATATTCCAGTTACAAAGATATGGATTATATATTTAATAAGGACTTTCTATAGCGTATTTTTTACTTTTTTGCAAGGATAACATCACAGATAATGATTATTTTTTCCTACCTTTGCGCGCAAAATGCAATTATAACGGATATTATGAGTGACAGATTGTTTATTTTTGATACTACGCTGCGTGACGGAGAGCAAGTTCCGGGATGCCAGCTCAATACAGTCGAGAAAATTCAGGTTGCCCGTCAGCTCGAATCACTTGGAGTAGATGTCATCGAAGCAGGTTTTCCTGTCAGTTCCCCAGGTGATTTTAACAGTGTGGTTGAGATTTCCAAGGCAGTTACATGGCCAGTCATATGTGCATTGACACGTGCTGTTGAAAAAGATATAGATGTGGCAGCCGAGGCTCTTCAGTATGCCAAGCACAAGCGTATCCATACGGGCATCGGAACCAGCGAAAGCCACATACGTTACAAGTTTAATTCAACTCCCGAAGAGATAATTGAACGTGCAGTTGCAGCCGTAAAGTATGCCAAGCGATATGTCGAGGATGTCGAGTTCTATGCCGAAGATGCCGGACGCACCGATAACGAGTACCTTGCCCGTGTCATCGATGCTGTGACCAAGGCAGGAGCGACAGTCTGCAACATTCCTGATACTACAGGCTTTCGTACTCCATACGAATACGGTGAGAAGATAAAATATCTTTATGAGCATGTTGATGCCTTCGCGGCAGGTACCAGTATTCTGTCTACGCACTGCCACAATGACCTGGGTATGGCAACAGCCAATACCGTTGCAGGTGTGTTGAACGGTGCACGCCAGGTCGAGGTGACTATCAATGGCATTGGCGAGCGTGCCGGCAATACCTCGCTTGAGGAGGTTGCAATGATTTTCAGGACACATCCGGATCTTGGCATCGAGACAAACATCAATACGCAAAAGATATATCCTACCAGCCGTATGGTGTCATCGCTGATGAATATGCCGGTGCAGCCTAATAAGGCAATCGTGGGCAGAAATGCATTTGCACACTCCAGCGGTATTCATCAGGATGGTGTGCTGAAGAATGCCTCCACATACGAAATCATGGATCCTAAAGAGGTGGGCATCGAAGAGGCAAGCATCGTTCTTACGGCACGTTCGGGCCGTGCAGCCCTGAAGCATCGCCTGCACATAAACGGTGTGGATGTGGATGGAGAGAAACTGGATGCCCTGTACAAGGAGTTCCTGTCGCTTGCAGATAAGAAGAAGGAGGTTACCGATGACGATATCCTGATACTTGCAGGTGCCGAGCGTTCGGCATCACAGAATGTCAAGCTTGACTATCTACAGGTAACGGCTGGAAAGGGAACCCGCTCTGTAGCCAGCATAGGCCTCATCATCGGTAACGAGAAATTCGAGGCAGCAGCATCCGGCAATGGCCCAGTAGATGCCTCGCTCAAGGCATTGAAGAACATCATCCGCCGTGACATGACTCTAAAGGACTTTACAATCCAGGCAATTAGTAAGGGTAGCGATGATATGGCCAAGGTGCATCAGTCGGTAGAGTTTGACAAGCGTATATACTATGGCTTTGGTGCCAATACAGATATCGTTACCGCTGCTGTCGAGGCATATATTGATGCAATCAATAAATTCAAGTCATAAGGACATAGTTAAAATCGCATATTTGACCAATTGAAATAATGGGAAAGACGTTATTTGACAAGATTTGGGACAGACATGTCGTCCAGAATGTTGAGGATGGTCCTACACAGCTGTATATTGACAGGCTGTATGCTCATGAGGTTACCAGCCCTCAGGCGTTTGATACACTGAGGGACAAGGGTATCAAGGCCTTCCGTCCACAAAAGGTTGTGGCTATGCCTGATCACAATACTCCCAGTGACCAGCAGGAACGCATTGACGACCCGATAGGCCGCAAGCAAGTTGAGACATTGAAGGCAAACTGCGAGGAATTTGGTATAAGACATTTTGCAATGGGTACGCATGACAATGGCATTATCCATGTCGTGGGACCGGAAAAAGGACTGTCTCTTCCGGGTATGACCATAGTTTGCGGTGACAGCCATACCAGTACACATGGGGCTGTCGGTGCCATAGCAATGGGTATCGGAACCAGTGAGGTTGCTCAGGTGCTGGCAAGCCAGTGTATCCTGCAGTCAAAGCCAAAGACAATGCGTATAAACATCGAGGGTGAGTTGCAGAGCGGGGTGGTTGCAAAGGATGTCGCCCTGTATATTATGGCTCAGATGACGACAAGCGGTGCTACAGGTTATGCTGTAGAGTATGCAGGCAGTACTGTCCGGAATATGAGTATGGAAGGACGTCTGACTTTGTCCAACCTCAGTATAGAAATGGGATCGCGTGCCGGTATAATAGCGCCCGACGAAACTACTTTCGAGTATTTGAAGAACCGTGAATATGCCCCTAAAGGCGATGCCTGGAATGCTGCAGTTGAAGCATGGAAGCAGTTGGTAAGTGATGACGATGCGGTATTTGACAAGGAGGTCACCTTCCGCGCCGAGGACATTGCCCCACGCATTACATACGGAACAAATCCCGGTGCGGGTATTGCAATAGACGGTACTATCCCTACTATGGACTCCCTGTCCGAGGCTGAGCAGGTTCAGTTGCGTGGCATGCTGGATTATATGCAGTTTGAGCCTGGCGAGAAATTGGAGGGACATCCTGTTGACTATGTTTTCCTGGGTGCATGCACCAACGGCCGTATTGAGGATTTCCGCGCCTTTGCTTCGGTGGTGAAAGGCCGTAAGAAGGCTGAGAACGTCGTTGCGTGGCTGGTTCCTGGAAGTTGGATGGTACGTGACCAGATTATTGCCGAGGGAATTGACAGGGTGCTGGATGAGGCTGGTTTCGAACTGCGTCTGCCTTCATGTTCAAGTTGTCTGGCAATGAACCCGGACAAGGTCCCTGCAGGCAAACTGGCAATATCTACATCTAATCGCAACTTTGTCGGTCGTCAGGGCCCAGGAGCCCGTACAATCCTGGCTTCGCCACTGACAGTTGCAGCATCTGCAATTACAGGTGTAATCACTGATCCAAGAAAAATCTGAATTCCTATGAAAGAAAAATTTGATATCATAAGGTCAACCTGCATTCCAATTGAAATTGATAACAATAATACGGATAACATTATACCCGCACGTTATCTTGCATTTACAACACGTGACCCTAAGTTTTATGGCGATGCGTTTATGCATGACTTGCGTTATGACGCAAATAACGAGCCTGTTGCAGACTTCATTATGAACAAACCGGAGTTCAGCGAGGCTCCACGCAAGGGTGTTCACGAGATTATCATAGGTGGACAGAACTGGGGCTCTGGCAGCAGTCGTGAGCATGCTGCATGGGCAATCGCCGGTTATGGCGTACGTGTTGTAATAAGCAACTCGTTTGCCGACATTCACCGCAATAACCTGTTGAATTGTTTTGTTTTACCTGTAGTTGTATCTCGAGATTTTCAACTTGAGCTTTTTGAAACAGTTAAGGCTAATCCACAGGCTGAAGTCTTGGTTGACATACCCAATCAGACGGTAACAAATATGACAACTGGCCACAGTGAGTCGTTTCCTATAAACAAGTATAAGAAGTATTGTCTCATGAATGCATTTGATGATATTGACTTTCTGTTGAATAATCAGCAAAAGATAGTAGAGTGGGAGAACAGGTAAGGCATATCGAAATAATGGACACGACACTGCGCGATGGTGAACAAACCAGCGGAGTGAGTTTCATGCCACACGAAAAGTTGATGGTTGCACGTGAACTATTGCAGAAAGTGAACGTGGATCGTATAGAGGTAGCATCGGCTCGTGTCTCGGAAGGAGAGAAAGAGGCGGTACGCAGTATATGTCTGTGGGCTCAGCGTGCAGGTAAGATAGACAGGGTCGAGGTTCTGGGTTTCTGCGATGGCACAACCAGTGTGGACTGGATTGCGGATACAGGTTGTCGACACATGAATTTGTTGTGTAAAGGCAGTCGTCGGCATTGTGAGTGGCAGTTGAAGAAAACGGTTGATGAACATGTCCGGGATATTATAGATGTAGTCGAATATGCTACAGGCAGGGGAGTCAATGTAAATGTCTACCTTGAGGACTGGAGCAACGGAATCAAGGATGATCCCGAATATGTGTTTGCATTGGTGGACGGACTCAAAAATACGCCCATTGACCGATATATGTTGCCTGATACGTTGGGTGTGCTGAATCCGATTCAGATGTTGGACTACATGAAAAAGATGATGGATCGCTACCCAGCGCATCATTTCGATTTTCATGCGCATAACGATTATGACATGGCTATCAGCAATGTTATGGCTGCCGTGGTCGGTGGTTGCAAGGGCATCCATACCAGTGTAAACGGTCTGGGGGAGCGTGCCGGCAATGCTCCTCTGGCAAGTGTCCAGGCTATACTCAAGGATCATCTTCATGTCAAGACTAATATAAATGAGGTACAACTTAACAATGTCAGTCATTTGGTAGAGAACTATAGCGGCATTGCCATTCCGCCAAACAAGCCGATAACCGGTGACAGCGTTTTCACACAGGTTGCAGGTGTTCATGCCGATGGTGACAAGAAAGGTGGTTTGTACATAAACGAGCTGCTTCCGGAACGTTTCGGGCGTAAACGCGAATATGCTTTGGGTAAAAGTAGCGGCAAAGCCAATATTATAAAGAATCTTGAGGAACTTGGCTTGGAATTAACTCCGGAGCAGACCAGGCGTGTTACGGCCCGCATTATTGAACTTGGTGACAAGAAGGAACTGGTTACTCAGGAGGACCTGCCTTTCATTGTTGCAGATGTCCTGCATCAGGGCAGCATTGAAGAGCATGTGAAATTATTGTCATACGTTGTAACTACAGCTTATGGATTGAAACCACTGGCAAGTATCCGTATGGAAATCAATGGTCAGGTATATGATGAGCAGGCAACCGGTGACGGTCAGTTTGATGCTTTTGTGCGTGCGATACGGCATATATATAAGGACAAGCTGGACCGAAAGTTTCCATGGTTGACAAACTACACTGTTTCCATTCCCCCCGGTGGTCGTACGGATGCTTTTGTACAGGCAGTAATTACCTGGGACTTTAATGACAAGACATATCGTACACGTGGTTTGGATGCCGACCAGACCGAGGCTGCCATAAAAGCAGTAATCAAAATGTTGAATATAATAGAAAAAGAATATGAAGCTTAAAATTGCAGTTCTGGCCGGTGATGGTATCGGACCGGAGATTATGGAGCAGGGAGTGGCCGTTTGCAGTGCTATTGCAGAGAAGTTCGGGCATGAGGTTTCGTACAAGGAGGCTTTGTGCGGTGCCCATGCTATTGACGAGGTTGGGGATCCGTTCCCCGAGGAAACGTTCCAGATTTGCGAACAGGCCGATGCCGTGCTGTTTGCCAGTGTAGGTGATCCCAAATTCGATAACAATCCATCTGCAAAGGTTCGTCCGGAGCAGGGCTTGTTGGCCATGCGTAAGAAACTGGGGCTCTATGCCAATATCCGTCCTGTCGAGACATTTGATTGCTTAATACACAAGTCCCCTCTGAAGGACGAGATTGTTCGCGGTGCGGATTTTATATGTATCCGTGAGTTGACTGGTGGTATGTATTTCGGGAAGAAGATGGAGCCTACGGTTAATGCAGATGGCATCGAAGAGGCGTTGGATACCAACTACTATACACGTCCGGAGGTTGAGCGCATCTTGCGTGTTGGCTATCAGTATGCCCGTGCACGTCGCAGGCATCTGACCGTAATCGACAAGGCAAATGTATTGGCTTCAAGCCGTCTGTGGCGTAAGGTTGCACAGGAAATAGAGAAGGAATATCCGGATGTAACGACAGACTACATGTATGTTGACAACGCAGCAATGCGTATGATTCAGGATCCCAAGTTCTTTGATGTAATGGTGACGGAGAATACCTTTGGCGATATACTTACTGACGAGGGTTCGGTAATCACCGGTTCTATGGGTTTGTTACCAAGTGCATCGACAGGTTCAAGTACTCCTGTCTTTGAACCTATTCATGGCTCATGGCCCCAGGGCAGGGGACTTAACATCGCCAATCCTCTGGCTCAGATTCTGTCTGTTGCGATGCTTTACGAGTACTTTGACCTTAACAAGGAGGGAGCATTGATTCGTGAGGCCGTCAATGCTTCGCTGGATGCTAATGTACGTACACCTGAAATCCAGACAGAGTCATGTCCTGAAAAGTATGGAACAAAGGAAGTCGGTGCCTGGATTGTAGACTATATCAGGAAGGCATAGAGTCGACTATTTCATGAAAACCAGGCTGACAGCCGCTATCATGCATACGAATGCTGCCAGATGGTTCCAGTGCAGAGTCTCGTCAGGAAAACTCCAGGTCGTGTAGATAACGAATACTGTCAGTGTGATTACTTCCTGAATGATTTTCAACTGGAACAGGTTGTATGGTCCTCCATTACCGACAAAGCCAACCCTGTTGGCTGGAACCATGAAACAGTACTCCATGAATGCAAGGCCCCATGATATCAGGATGATGATAAATAATGGTGTGTCACCATGGATGATATGCATATTTTGCAATTTCAGGTGACCATACCATGCAAGTGTCATGAAAATGTTGCTGACTATAAGCAACAGGATGGGTAGAATATAGTTCATTATCTGGTTAGGTTGAATTTCATAGTAAAACCGAAATCCTGCGTGACAGTCGGGTAGGAACTGCTAGATAGCAATGGACTGGTGCTTTGACGGTCGTAGAACATGGTCAGGGTTACATACTTGCTCATTGCATAGTCTAACTGGAAGGAAGTCTTTACGGCTTTGTTGCCGGATGTTGCCTCACTTAGGCCGGTCTGAATGTCCCTGCGGATTGCGGCTTGATTACGTATACTCAGGTCGAATCGCAGATTCAGTGTATGTGCAAATGTATTCTTATTCTTCCTGATGTTCAGATCATTGTCATTACTGTTGGTATTGCCTTTTTGTGCGCGGTTACGTGCTGTAGTGCGCATTGCTGCCTTTTTGCTGGCTTTCGAGAAACCGAATATGCTGGAAAGGCGGAAGTCATTCAGCTTGTATCCCCATCCCATGACAAAGTCGTTGGACACCGTTTCGGTAATCTGTGCATTGGTCATTGACAGAGCCAGGACACGTGTAGTACGATACTCGGTTTTCAATGTCATGTTGTTCATGAATGTCAGGTTCAATCCTGCCAAGGGACAAAAACTCTCGTTAATGCTGACGGTACTTACGTCATAACAGCTTCCAGGTGAATACATATCACCAGTTGTATTACTTATGAAACCCAACTCCGATCCGTCCATGACCTGTAGCCATGATGCGAAGCTGTTATACGAACCTACGCTGTAGATGCTCTTGTATCCGTGGGTAATCTGCACGCTCTTGAAGTGATCGCGTATCCATGGCAGTGTGGACAGACCCTTGTATGTCAGGTTCCAGTTTGGCAGCATCTGTAACAGTGACGGGAATATTTTCAGTTCCCGTGTCGTACCGCCGCCGCAATATGCAGCAAGGAACGCAGGTACCATGACATCGGCACCATAGATATTGGCGGGGTTGTTGTTAGTAGCATCCGTCTTGGTGCCACCCGAGCCTACGTATGTCTTGTTCTGCGGATCCTTCATCCCGATATACTGTGCCTCAACGCGCTGTTGGTAGATTCCAAGCAGTTCACGGAATTTCTCGAAGGGAGCACTGCGATAGCCGTTGGATGCAGTTCCGTGACTTGCGAATGCTGTGCCGATGGAGATGGTTGTCATATTGAACGAACCGGTACGTGTTGTAGGGTTCCCTTCGTACATATACTGGATGCTGCGGCTTTGGTTCTGTGTGCGTGACATATTGATGTCTATCTTGAGGTCGGTTATAGGCTCCAGTGTGGCCTTGATCTGCAAGTCCTCACTTTTAGAGCTTATTGCAGGACTGGATAATGTCGAATCATTCATCAGCCATCCTTTGCCGCGGGCTTCCTCAATATAACTGTCGTCGACAAAGCCGAAAGCAAATCCTACACCTGGAGTGAAGCCCTGGTTTGTCATACGCTGACCCAGAATGTCTCCCACTTCGGGTTTGAATCCTGGAAGTGACAGGTTATAAGTGTTTTTGTAGGATACGCTTGCAGAACGCAGCATCATCATGAAACGTGCTCCTGCCTGAGCCCACTTATACCACTTCTGTTCGCTGGCTTTTGGCTTGGCCATTACATTCAGACGTACGCGGTTGGAATCCGCCGAACTGGTAATCAACTTGATTTTGTTGTCATCCAGTTTCTGGTACTTTACCTTAACATCATGACCTTTACTGTCTTGCATACGCACAATCAGGCGCTTGGACTTCTGGTTATGTGCAATGGTGATGGTAGTATCAGGAAGCAGTCGAATCTCCTGTGCAAAGCCTTTTGTCTGTTTCGCCGTTTTTTTCTGTGCAGAGACACCCTTCAGGTTTGTCTGTGTTTTTTTCATGGCAGCCAGTTCACGTGCCATAATGCTGTCAACACTTACGTTTGTCTTTTTGGCCTCGTCGCGTGCTTTTACCAGTAGGGCTTCGCGTTCCTTCAGTTCTTGTTCTTTCTGCTTCTTCCGTGCTTCCTGTTCCTTTTTCTTCTGTTCTACTTTCTTGTTTGAGGCATTGCGAGTGTTTGATGAGGAGAAACGCTTGTTGGCTTCCTTCAGGAAATCCCAGTGATTGTAAAGTGTTTCCATCGCCAGTTTTCCGTTGGCATTGACGGTGCGCTGGGTGTTTACTGTATTACCAAGGGATGTTCCGTCCTCCAGCTCACTGCCTCGTTTCCACGAATATGAACTGTTGTATGTGCCATCGGCTGTAATCCAGTCGAAGCATGGAATCTTGTTAATAGGCAACTTGTAGCTCATGCTTACGGACTGGTTGTAGTCCAGTGGACGTCCGAAGTGTGCGAGCGATACCTTGACGCTGTCTTTCCATGCCTCGTATTGCTCGGGATAGAGGTCTTTGTTGATGACGACGTTTGGCTGCTCGACTTCGGCATGCGTGGCACTCTTGAATGTGAAATGCAGGGATTTGAACAGATCCCAGCGAAGACTGAAATTGCGGTTCCACAGATATGTGCTGCTGAATTGCACGGGAAGTGATTGAGGATTCTCGAGATTATCCAGGTCGCGTTCCTGCAGTTCGTAGTATGCGTGGCTGAGATCAGTCCCGAATGTTATATTCTGTGGTGCAAATGCAATATTCTGCTCCTTGATGATTGTTGCCCACTTGTTTTTAGTCTTCCACTTCTTGAAAGGTTCCCAGTTCTTCCAGTTCGGGCTCCAGGTATAATTAAGTTGTGCCTTCCATGACGTATCATACTCGTACAGTGTTGTACGTCCCCGGCGTGTTGTGCGGCTGCGGCTGTAAGAGAAGGAGAAGTTGGCAGGGTCATACGGCATTGGGTGTTTCTTGCTGGCGATATTTATCTTTGCACCGCTGATGCTCATGTTGCGTGATTCGGTAACGGATGTGGTCAACGATGCCAGCGAATCACGTTCTTCCTGCGTATTGAGTGCCTCCATGGCATCTTCCAAGAGCATATCGGTATCCAAAGGATTGTATTTGGGCTTTGATATCTGCTTGCTGTAACTGTAGTAGAACGGAACAGTAACCTTGGCTTTCTCAGGCAGCAGGCGGCCAAGATCCACATTTGTGGTAAACTGATACTGGTAGTCGTTTTCGTCCTTGCGGTCCATAACGCTTTGCTCAATGCCACCGAAACCGGCGGTAACGACCTTGCCTGTTGCAGTGAACGAACCGATGTCCGAAAGTTGAATATTAAGGTTACCTTGTGCAGCCCATCCGCCTTCGTTGGTAAATTCCTGAAGACGCAACTCATTAACCCATACCTCGGCACTCTTGTCCGTTTCTGCATGGTTTCGTATGCCGATCATTATTGTCTTCACTTCACCGAGTGACGGATTACCCTTGATCGAAATACGGTTGTTAGGCCTGTCCGGATCGTAGCCGACGAACAACTGGCTATATGCAATGCCACTCTTGTTACGCTGTTTCTTCAAGCTGGTAAGCAGTGCAAGGTCAAAGTCCAGCATATTGCCTGCTGGCCATACCTTCAGCCGGTCTTCGGGCGAGTTGTTGTTATATTTGGTTACAGTCCATTCAGGGGTGAGTTCCAGAGGTACCTCGTATTCGTAGAAATTGTTGCGGTAGTCCGAACCGAGACGCAGGAATACGCTTACCTGCCCGCTTTGCAGCGGTGTATATTCCTGGTTATCCCGACTCAGTGCGTTTGCATGGACAAAGAGTTGCAGGTGTTTGTACTTGCGCATGTCATAGCGGCAGTTCTTGTATACGGCGCGTGCATCGTTTGAACCCAGGTATGTGGCAGTCATGGCCAATGCCTGTTCGTTGCTTTCCACCAACTGGCTGCCGGATGTGTCTGTAATACGGCTGATACCAGGAGGAACGACATAGTTAACTGGTTTGCGGTCGTTGTTTTCTTCGATATTGACAGATGTCACCGTAAAGTTGGTGGCAGAGGAGACGGTGCTTCCAACCTGGTACAGAGCGTTTTCATAAGTACGCCAGTCGCCGTGGACAAGATCCAGCGTTCCGAAACGCAGAATCACGCTGTCCTGGAAATTGTCAAGGTACATTCGCATGAACCTGATGCTCGAGAAATCGGTTATGCCGCCTATGCTTTCCCTGTCTGTGTCCTGCAAGGGGATGCGTATCAGATACCAGTCAATATTGTCAACGGTACCGTCGCGCAGGGTAACTGTTGCCGTCCTTATGTCTGAAACATACCTGCCGGGATTTTCCTTGCTGAGGTATGAAGGGGTGACAGGCATTTGATAATGCCAGAACTTCTCGTGCTCATTCAGAGTATAGTCGGTGTTGATATCCTCGATGTCGGGCGTGCTCTTCCATGCGCTTTCGTATCTCTGACCCTCACTCTCCTTCGAGTTGCCCTGTGGCATGTTGATTCTCTTGTATCGGTTCAGGATAGACTTCTTCTGCCGGTCATAGTCTTCGCCACGGAAATAGTGATAGTTGTCGTTTGCAGGGTCAACCAGCAGGGAGTCGCGTGTTTCGGGATCCAACTTTGTTGACAGGCTGCCGCTGAAAACGTCGTTCCAGAAATCCTGGTATATACCGAACTCACGTTCCTGTTCGTCATTGAGACCATTCAGGCCGACATCCTGTTTTGCACGTGAACCGCTCTCGTTGTTGAATGCGTATGTCACGCTGTTCGTCGTAGGAATCAGACCCCATGTTGTTTTTTCCAGATACGATTCTTCCGGGGATATGGGCATACCGCTTTCGTAAAACTTCTTGCCGTCCTTCAAGATGTCCTCGCTGACCTCACCAAGGTCGAAGTACAGGTTTCCTCCCAGTTCGGTGCCTGTGCCTTCCTTTCTTTGATAATGGAACGGATCCATCAGCCAGAATTCGATGTACTCGATATTCTGTGCCTCAAAGTCCGTGTTCTCCATCTTGCGCATCATGCCACCCCAGCGTGTCTTGGGGAGATTCAGATAACCATGGTCATCAACGTCACGTGTCAGGTTATAGGGGCCGCGTTCCTTGGGATAGAAGGCAACATTCATTACATTCAGCGTGCTGTTGCTGGTGTAGCTGGTCTGACTCTTGTTGGGGTACAGTTCCAGTTCATATACAGGACGTACATAATGGTTGGACAACTGTTTCGTGTCAGTCTTGATGTGGCTGGGAGTCAGTGTCGAATTGCGGTTTGTGAAGATGGGGTCAATGCAGTACCATGCCATCAGGGCGCGGTTATATCCGTACCTTTCGTCGTTGGACAGACGGCTCTCCCAATATTGTGAGGGTGTGGAGGCCAGTTGCCAGTATGTAGGCTGAATCAGGCTTGTCTTCTTTTTCGTATCCTCGAAGTCATCCAGGTACGAGGCTCCGCCCTGTGCGTTGCTGCTCTGGCCTGCAATCAGTTGCGCAACCTGTGCATCAAAGGTTATCTGGCTTGGCTTGGTTACATTGATGAACGGTATCTTGTTAATCCAGTCTGTCAGCCACTGTGCCCTGTGTTTCCACGATATGTGTGCACCCCACAGGATGTTGCGCAAGGCTTCGTTACCCATTGCAATCTTGGTGGTCATTGGTGTCTCGGACAGGTATTGTACGGTACCGCCGACGGTCAGGTTCTTGCTGAATTCGTAATCCAGGTTGAACCCAAGGAATGTCTTGCGCTGCATTCCATAGGTGTCGTTGCTCTCTACCGAGGCATTGACGGCGGCTCCCGAGTCTATGATGCTTTGGTTGATGATGACTACGCGCCCCATGGCATAGTCAACAGTATAGTCTGTGTTCTCCTTAAGGGTTACGCCTCCTGCTGTTACAACAACAGAGCCCGGAGCGATGTTGGTTACGCCCAGGTCGATTTCGTTTGCCGAACTTCCACGGTATTCTCCGGTCAGGATATATTTGTTTTTTTCTGCCTTCTGCTTTGCAACCGTACGGGTGTTTGTGTACAACTCGGGGAATGCGTATTTGTCTGCCATTTCCTTGCCGCCACGCTCTTCAATCCACTTGTGCAGATATTCGCCAAACGGCTCGGCAACAGGAAAGAATATACGCCCCTTGTAAATCGTATAGCCCTCGACATAGTCAAACTGGTTGTTCGGGTTGGGCTTGTTGTTGGCGTCCAGACGGTCCAGACCCAGGGCGCGAAGCAGCGTGGTGTTCTTCAGCGTATCCTCGGGAAGATATGTAAGATACACACCTGACGAGTCGCTCTGATACTTGATGTCCAGTTTGAACTTCTCCTTTTGCGTCGTGCTGGCTCCCAGCGAATATACATTACGCATCATCAGACGCCATGTGGGGATGGAAGGGCTGTTGGCACTGCCCTTAAGCATCTTGACCATCAGCGTCTGTGATGAATTGGTCACATTGCTTGCGAATTCTCCAATCTGGTACGTCGTTGCACCGTAACTGAACTCGATGGCAACTGCAAGTATCTCGTCGGGCTGTAACGCACTGTTCAGCGTCAGTGTGCCCAAATCCTTGTTCAGGTGGTATTCATTGGCTGACAGCAGACGTGCATTCTGCAGCTTCTCGTAGTCAAAAGAGCCCTTCAGATTGTATTTGCCCTCTAGAATCTGGCTAACCTTGCTTATGTCACGCAAGTCGGTTTCAGCAGCCAGCGTCGAATATTCGTCATTACCTGAATTGCTTGGAACACTGCTGCCTTTGGCAGTCCATGGGCCATAGATATACTTCTGCTGACTTTCACCCAGGTCGGTCAGTGCAATGATGTTGCGTGTGTTGTTTATGGAACCGGTCTTGTTCGTTACCCAGACTTCAATCCTCTTGATTTCAATACCGCTGGCGACAGTGGGCAGTGTCCGCATGTTCCTGTCGTAGGCCTCGCGGAAAAACTGTGCAAGGTAGAAGTGCTTGTTTTCCTCGTACTCGGTTGCGTCGAATTCGTAGCTGTTGGTATTCGAGCCTCCCTTGCTTCCTGCACTCTTGGACGCACTCTTCTTCTGTGAGACGACAGCCTGCATCTTCAGCTTGCCGAACTGCAGGTCCGTACGTACGCCGAACAGGCTGCTCACGCCAGGCACCAGGCTCATGTTAGACGGCATGGATACGTTGCCTGCCTCGACCAGTTTGATTATCTCGTCCTCTTTGCCCTCGTATTTCAATTTCAGGTTCTGCGCATCGTAATCAAAGGTCGCACCGGAGTTATAGTTCAGGTTCATGTTGACTTTGTCGCCAATCTTGCCGTTGACGTGCAGATTGATTTTCATGTCAAAGTCAAAGCCGAAGGTACTTCTGCGATTTGCTGCCAGTGACGGGTTGTCCGTAGACTTCATGTTTGCACCCATCTTCAGCTCAGCCGAGCCCTGTGTCTTGATACGCACGCCACCGGGGCCGAAAATCTTTTCGGCAGGTCCCAGGGAGAAATGCAGGTCGGTAAAGTCAAACTTGTTCTTGCCCGATGTCTCGTATTGTTCCTGATTGCGCTGACGGTAATACTGCGCCATGCTCTTTCTCAGGCTCCAGTCCAGATACTCCTTTGCCGTCATTTCCAGAGGAGGAGTCAGGTATCCCGTCGCCGTACCCAGCGTCATGCCGTTCTGGTTGGCAGGCAGGAAACTGCCCATCTTCACATTGCTCTGTTGGGTACCGTCGGCCTTGCCCTTTCCCTGGTTGGTATTTGCGTCTTGGGTTTTCCTGTCTTTCTTGCGGTCATTAGTCAGGTCCTTGGCATCTGCCATGGTAGTACCCACATTGTAAGTGCCGTTTTTTTCATCGTATGTGACCTCGGTTTTCAGATTGTCCGGGTCCTTCAGGTCAGACGAACGATGGCGAACGTCATCCGTAGTCTCTGTAGTGGTACGCCTGACCGACATTCTGGGCTTGCGCTTGGCAACCGTGTCCTCCATGGCCTGCCCGTGTGTATGCGTGCGCGAAATAAAAAAAGGTGTACTGTTGGGCATGACAAATCCGGTGACAAGCATCCAGATGCCTGCCACCGCCAAAAAACGCAGTATGCTTCGTTGTCGGCTCACGTTATAGATAACGCAACGCAGCCGCTCTTTATTGTATGTCAGAGGGATTTTAACGCCAGTTTTATGACCTTTTCCACAGGAGCGTCAGGCGTATCCTGCAGTATTGCACGCACCACCTTGGTCGTCGGTGCAGGGCTGAAGCCAAGCATGGTGAGTGCCTGTACAGCCTCGTTCATGACTTCGTTGTCAATGTTGACGGAACCGCTGCTCTCACCCGGGGTGCCGGTGTATCCGGCTTCGGCAGCATAGGGCAGTATCTTGTCCTTCAGGTCAACAATAATACGCTGTGCAGCCTTGGGGCCTATGCCTTTCACCTGTTTCAGCATCTTGACATCGCCCTCGGCAATAGTGTTGCACAGTTCCGATGGCGTCATGGCCGAAAGAATCATACGTGCAATGCCTGCGCCTATGCCGCTGACGGTAATAAGCTCCAGAAACAGCGAGCGTTCAATTCTTGTGGCAAAGCCCCATAGTTGAAAGGCATCTTCGCGTATTGACTCGTAAATCCACAGATGGACATCCTCTTTCCCCTGTATTGCACTATAGGTATTGAGACTGATGTTTATTCCATATCCAACCCCCATGCAGTCCACGGTTGCCATGGTGGGTTCCAGATATGCCAGTTTTCCACGTACGTATTCAATCATACACAATCATTCTTTTGCAGTGCAAAGATACAACAAATTACGTGTTTTTTTGTCTATTTCGCAGAAAAGCATTACTTTTGCACGCAAATGTATATATATAAATAACAGATAAAAGATGAAGTTGAACATTGTCGTACTTGCCAAGCAAGTGCCTGACACGCGCAATGTCGGTCCCGATGCAATGACCCCCGAGGGTACTGTGAACCGTAGTGCCCTGCCCGCCATCTTCAACCCCGAGGATCTCAATGCGCTGGAGCAGGCTCTCCGTTTAAAGGATGCCAATCCCGGCACTACCGTACATGTCATAACCATGGGTCCGGGTCGTGCAGCCGAGGTAATACGCGAGGCCATGTATCGTGGTGCAGACGGCGGATACCTGCTCACAGACCGCGCCTTTGCCGGTGCAGATACCCTCGCTACCAGCTATGCTTTGAGTACAGCCATCCAACACGTCTGCCCCAATGTCGACCTGATTATCGGAGGCCGCCAGGCCATCGACGGCGATACTGCCCAGGTCGGACCTCAGGTTGCCGAGAAATTGGGCATGAACCAGATAACATACACCGAGGAGGTGCTTTCCCTTGAAGACGGAGTCATAACAGTCCGCCGCCATATCGACGGTGGAGTCGAGACTGTACAGAGTCCCTTGCCTGTTGTGCTGACAGTTAACGGCAGCGCTGCCCCATGCCGTCCGCGTAACGTAAGGCGCGTGATGCAGTTCAAGCGGGCCCTGGCTCCAATGGAACTTGCTCCCGGTACAGGATATTCCGACCTTCCATACGCCGGGCAGTATGAGCAGAAGCCATATCTCAAGATTGCCCAGCTGACCTGCGCAGATGTCAATGCAGACCTGCAGCAGTGCGGTCTTGCAGGCTCGCCCACCAAGGTCAAGGCAGTGGAGAACATTGTCTTCAAGGCCAAGGAAAGCAAGGTGCTGACAGACAGTGACGAGGATATAAACGGTTTGATTGTGGAGCTTCTGGCTTCCCATACAATTGGATAGTACCCATGAACAGTGTATTTGTATATTGTGAACTTGAAGGCACAAAAGTTGTCGAAGTAAGCCAGGAGTTGTTGACCAAGGGCCGTAAGCTTGCCAATACGCTGGGCGTCCGGCTCGAAGCCATAGCCGCAGGAAGCGGAATTACCGGCAAGGTCGAATCACAGATTATTCCCTATGGTGTAGACAAGCTGCACATTTTCGATGCAGAAGGTCTCAGCCCCTATACCAGCAAGCCCCATACGGCAGTTCTGGTTAATCTCTTCAAGCAGGAAAAGCCCCAGATATGTCTTATGGGCGCAGATGTTGTCGGTCGCGATTTGGGCCCGCGTGTCAGCAGTGCCCTGCACAGCGGCTTGACGGCAGACTGCACTTCCCTGGAAATCGGACCCCATGACGACAAGAAGTCCGGCAAGCACTACGACGGACTTCTGTACCAGATACGCCCCGCATTCGGAGGCAATATCGTGGCAACCATCGTCAACCCCGAGAACCGCCCCCAGATGGCTACTGTACGTTCGGGTGTTATGAAGGCCCAGATACTGGATCCCGACTACAAGGGCGAGGTCATTGTCCAGGATGTTGCCAAGTTTGTTCCACAGACAGAGTATGTGACCAAAGTCCTGGACCGTCATGTACAGGCAGCCAAGAACAACCTCAAGGGCGCTCCTATTATTGTTGCAGGCGGTTACGGCGTCGGCTCAAGGGAAGGATTCGGTCTATTATATGACCTGGCCAAGGTACTGCATGCCGAGGTAGGTGCAAGCCGTGCAGCAGTTGATGCAGGCTTCTGCGACCATGATTTGCAGATAGGCCAGACAGGCGTTACAGTCCGTCCCAAGGTCTATATCGCATGCGGCATCTCAGGCGCCATACAGCATGTGGCAGGAATGAAGGAGAGCGGTATCATCATCTCGGTCAACAGCGACGAGAATGCCCCTATCAACCAGATTGCAGACTATGTAATCAACGGAACCGTCGAGGAGGTCCTGCCCAAGATGATCAAGTACTACAAGCAAAACTCTAAATAAGAAGGATATGTACAACGAACAAATCAAATTTGAACTTGAGAACAGTCCTCTTATGCCGAGGATTGTAGAACTGAAAGAGCGCAACTATGCCGACAAGGACGCGTATGCAGACGCCCCGCAGGACTATGCAGACGCAATGGACAGCTACGACCGTATCCTGGATGTCGTCGGTGACATCATGGAAAATGTCGTGGCACCCAATGCCGAGGCCGTTGATGCCGAAGGCCCCCACTGCGAGAACGGCCGTGTACGCTATGCCGAAAAGACATACGAAAACCTACAGACAATGATTCAGGCAGGCCTCAACGGCGTCACAATGCCACGCCGCTACAACGGCCTCAACATTCCCGTTACGGTTTACACTGCAGCCAACGAAATGGTATCGGCAGCCGATGCAGGATTCGAGAACATCTGGTCCCTGCAGGACTGCATCGAGACCCTGTACTGCTTCGGCAGCGAAGAACAGCGTCAGAAGTACATACCCCGTGTATGTGCCGGCGAGACTATGAGTATGGACCTCACCGAGCCCGATGCAGGCAGCGACCTGCAGAGCGTTATGCTCAAGGCCACGTACGACGAGGGGAATGACTGCTGGCGCCTGAACGGTTCCAAGCGCTTCATCACCAATGGCGACAGCGACATCCACCTGGTACTTGCCCGCAGCGAGGCAGGCACACGCGACGGCCGCGGCCTGTCCATGTTCATCTACGACAAGCGCGACGGAGGCGTTGATGTCCGCCGTATCGAGAACAAGCTGGGCATCCACGGTTCACCCACATGCGAACTCGTCTACAAGAATGCCAAGTGCGAACTGTGCGGAGACCGCAAGCTCGGACTTATCAAGTACGTAATGTCACTGATGAACGGCGCACGCCTGGGTATCGCAGCACAAAGCGTCGGACTCTCGCAGGCAGCATATAGCGAGGCTGTTTCCTATGCCCGTGACCGCAGGCAGTTCGGCAAGGCCATTATCGAATTCCCCGCAGTCCAGGAAATGATAGGCAATATCAGGTGCAAGCTGGATGCCGGCCGCGCCCTGCTCTATCAGACAGCACGATATGTGGACATCTACAAAGCCCTCGAGGATATTGCACGTGAGCGCAAACTGGAGCCCGAGGAGCGTCAGGAACTGAAGAAATACCAGAAACTCGCAGACGCATTCACACCCCTGGCCAAGGGAATGAACAGCGAATACTGCAACCAGAACGCCTACGACTGCATTCAGGTACACGGCGGCAGTGGTTTCATGCTCGAATATGCCTGCCAGCGCATCTACCGCGATGCACGCATTACCAGCATCTACGAGGGTACCACCCAGCTGCAGACCGTTGCAGCCATCCGCTATGTCACCAACGGCATGTATGCAAGCGTGATAGCAGACTACGAACAGCAGGCAGAGTCCATTGCTGATACAGACGTTCTTGACCGCATCAAGGCAATGGCCGCACAGTTCAATGCAGCCACCGCAGCCGTCAAGGAAACCGAGAATCAGGAAGTCCTTGACCTCTGTGCACGCCATTTGTACGAGATGGCAGCAGACGTCATTATGTCACACCTGCTGTTGCAGAATGCGGCAAAGAACCAATCCCTCTTTGCCCGTAGCCTTGCCCTGTATCTCAACCATGCCCAGGCAGATATCAGCAAGCACGCCACATTCATCAACAACGTCGTTTCCCAGGGCTGCGAGGCATACCGTGCAGAATAACACGTCTTTCCCGTAAGCCGACCATACACAACATGAAGCGGCGCAGCAATGCGCATGACTACAGCCGATGCCTTTGCCTCGCTTGAAAACAGGCTGCTGCAAGATGCCGAACGTATCAAATGCGACAGCTACGGCTCTCTGACACTGATGGCTACGCCGGATGCTACTGGTTACAACAACAACGCTGCCGACGCCAACCAGAGCGGTGCTGTCGAGATTGGCGACATTACGACCATACTGACGATAATGGCCGGGGGAGAGTAACAGTAAGGTCCCGCTCCGGTCTGAATTGATAATCACACAATAGACAGGCTCTCACTCTTGATTGAGTGGGGGCTTTTTTTGTGATTTTCTTGCCAGAATTGCGTCATAATATAAATATAATGTGTACATTTGCCATCGTAAAACAATAAAAAAACAATTATGGAAGCTATAACTTTTAGCCCGGCACAAGTACATGTGTTCAACCTTGTATCACATATCAAGTCTGCTATTGGCCTGGAGCAACTGAGAAAACAACTTGCAGCTTTCTATGCCAAGCAGGTAGATGATGAGATGGATCAGCTTTGGGAGAATGGTCAGTTTGACGAGAAACGACAGAACGAACTCCGTGGTTCACATTTCCGCACTCCTTACAAGAAGTAGCAGATGAATCCTGTTGTCATTGATACAAACTGTCTCTTGCAGATTATTTCGCATAAGAGTCCCTACCGTCCGATTTGGGATGCGTTCCTAGATGGGCGGTATGACCTTTGTGTGTCCAATGATATTCTCGACGAGTACCAGGAGATTCTTGGTCAGCTGATAACCCCAACTGTAGCAGAAAATGTGGTTCTTCTCATTCTTAACCGTGAGAATGTCCGGCTGGTGGATCCTCATTTCCGCATGGAACTTATAACCGCCGACCCTGACGATAACAAGTTTGTGGACTGTGCTTTTGCTTCCGGTGCAGACTATTTGGTATCCGAGGACAGCCACTTTAACGTACTACGAAACACACCTTTTCCACATCTCAACCTCGTCACTCTTGACGAGTTTATGCAGACAAGAATCGTCAATAATAGATAAGAGCAATATGCACAAAACTACCCCCCCCCGGAATTCTTAAAGATTTCTGTTATCGCGCATTGGCGCGGAATGCTGTATACGGCACGCTGTGACTCTGGAAACGGAACGCGGTGTGCCGCTTTTCGTATGTATAAACAATTAAAATCAATATAATATGAACAGAATTCAAAGATTACTGACACTTTTGCTCTTCGTTTGCGGAATGGCCACGGGAGCGTGGGCAAGTTCGACCCCCGGAGCTTTATCTGGCCTTTTTACCATCAATGCCAGTGGCGACAAGGTGCAGTTCTCGCAGGGTAACTTGCAGTATTTCTGCAGCACATCTAACCCTGAATGGCGTTTTGCCGAACACCAGTATGACTATATTGCCTACGACAATTCTGCCTACAGCGAGAATTCTGGGAAATGGATAGATCTGTTTGCTTATGGAACCAGTGGATATAACAATGGCCAGGACAACTATCAACCTTGGAAGATATGTGCGAGTGGTAGTTGGTATTCCAATAATCTCGCAGGAAACGCCGACTGGGGCTACAATGCCATCAGCAATGGCGGTAACACTGAGAACTCAGGCTGGCGCACACTAACAAAGGATGAGTGGAAATATCTGTTCCAAACTCGTACGGGTGCCTCCTTAAAATATGGATTTGGCAGTATTGGCGGAACCCATGGCGTCATTCTCCTTCCAGATAGTTGGACGCTTCCTGATGGTTTGAGCTTCACTGCTGGAACCAGTGCCTGGACAAATTCATACACGACTGAGCAATGGACTTTGATGGAGGCGAATGGTGCTGTATTCCTGCCAGCGTCCGGATCATGCAATAACCAAGGGATTCCTTATGAGTCTACGGCTAATCAGCATGGTTTCTACCGTTCGAGCACAAATGCATACTATTTCCATTTCGGATCGAACAACTTAGAATTGTTTACAGGAAGTTTTCCTCAGTATGGAGATGCTGTCCGCCTTGTGAGAACGTCAGAACAAAATCCTACTCCAGAGCCTACACCAGATAATCTTACTAAAGATGAGGATGGCTATTATCTTCTTGCCTCTGCTGATGACTGGAAAGCCTTTGCCGCAATTGTCAACGGAGGAGCTGCAAATGTCAATGCCCGAATGACAGCAGACATTGACCTGGGCGATGACCAGACGATAGTGGGTAACGGTCATTGTAGCACCCCCGGCTACAGAAAAGCCTTCTCTGGTATCTTTGACGGACAGGGGCATACATTGACCATCCACTATGTGACAGAAGATGCGGTGAAGAAAATGTATACGGATGCAGGAATACCTTTGCCTTCGCCTGGCTATTATGGCTTTGCACCATTTGGCTATGTTTGGAACGGCACCATCCGCAACCTGCATACGGCAGGCACGATAACCACCACACATGAGGGTACGGCAGGTGTTATCGGATGGACCAATGGTACCGTCCTCATTGAAAACTGCCATAGCTCAGTGGATATCACCTGCACCAATGACGCACGTGGAATGGCTGGCATTACATACAACAACTACCACGACAACCACAATCTGACCATTCGAGACTGTATCTACGACGGTACACTTACGGCAGGCACCAATAAAACAGGGGCTGCAGGATTTGTGGTTTATAACGCCGAGAGCAATATCACGATCAATAACTCACTCTTAGTTGGAACATTCGCTAACGAGCTTGGTTCCAGTGACTGCGCAACATTCGTACGTAATGGCAATGGCAATGTCAGTTTGAGCAACTTATTTTATAAAACAGCTCTCGGCACCGTCCAAGGCACACAAGCCACAACGGAGCAGCTTGCCGACGGCACAATTACCACTGCCCTGCAAGCAGGTCGTGAAGAAGAAGTCTGGGTGCAAGACCCATTGACGAACCAGCCGATGCTGAAGATTTTTGCGAATAAGAATCTCATCCTAGGCGATGCCAACGACAGTGGCGAGGTTGAAATCGGTGACATTACATCCGTACTGACCCTGATGGCTACGCCGGATGCTACGGGGTACAACAACAAAGCTGCCGACGCAAATAAGAGCGGCGATATCGAGATTGGTGACATTACAACCATACTGACGATAATGGCCGGGGGAGAGTAACAGTAATGCCCGCCCCGGTCTGAATTGATAAT